>NZ_JBFTHK010000124.1:0-12673 GCF_056394205.1 Arthrobacter sp. 10T413_2
GATAGTGTTGGGCTGGTCCACGACCATCAGCACGTTCCCATGCTGCTGCAGCGTCGTGAAAAGCTCCCGCAGCCGGGCTTCGTCCTGCGGCAACGGCTTATCAAAAAGGCGTTCGCCGGCTCGGCTCAGCGCAGTGGCGTGGTGTTCACTCTTGCCGACATCAAGTCCGCAGTAAACATCGAATCCCTGATCCATACTGGCGCTCCTTCGCACCACTATATGGCCGCAGTCACGACACCCGCTGCCGGCACCCACGTTACGAAGAGACCTGAACCCGCTGGCCCGGCCTTGTCCCTATCAGCGGTCAACAAGTGCCTCCGAACCCGGCGACAACACCCCCCGGATCATCAATGACAGGGCAGGAAAGTCATACCGGGTCCAGCGACCATGTCCCCGGCCATCGGGAACCCAATAAATGTAACGGGCTCAGCCGCTTGCAGCGGCAGGTTCACTACGCCRCCGTCAGCCGGCCAGGTCAGCGAGAATCTGCGCACCTGCCTTGGCCCCGGCGCTCCTGCGGAGGCGGTCGCCGATGTACACCGCCGCCTTCAGGTGGCTCTCGGACGTCAGCAGGGCCGCGAGGGCAGCGCTGATCTGATCCGGCGATGACGTGCGGTTCAGCAGCACACCGGCGCCCGCGTTGCTGATGGCCTTGCCCACCATGCGCTGGTCCATCAGGGGGTGCATCGGCAGGACCAGGACCGGCAGCCCGTGGGCCAGCGCGCGCATGGAAGTGGCATGGCCTMCGTGGCAAATGACCGCGCTGCAGTCAGGCATGATCCGGTTGTGGTCGACGTAGCGGTGCACCGAGGCGTTCTCCGGCACGGACAGGCTCGCCGGATCCACCGCGGGACCGGTGGTCACGACAAGTTCCACCGGCAGCCCGGCCGCCGCGACCAGGATCTTTTGCAGCACCTCCCGCTGCCCGGGAAACGCCGTGCTGCTCAGGCTCACCAGGACCCGCGGCGGTCCAGCGGCCGAAGGTCCGGGCGACAGGGTCCCGGCAGCCGAGACCCCTGACGACGGCGCCGCGGACGGGGGCGGTACGCCGACCAGCTGCTCGGCAGACGGCGTCCMGGCACCGGCCACGACGACGTCGTCCACCACGGCCCCGGACCACACCACCTTGTCCGGGGCGCTCTCCCAGGAGACCCTGTCCCAGGAGCCGGCCGGATCCAGGACCGGGTCGGCGCAGACCAGTACTCGTTCCGCCTGCTGCATCACACGCCGCGGCGGCAGCCCCTTCAGCGTGAGCGCGGCGCCCATGGGGCCGTGCCGGAACGKCCCGTCGAAGAACGCGAAAAAGCTGTGGACCAACACCACATGCCGTAGGCCCGCTTTGGCGGCGGCATCGATCGCGCCCAGGAGCAGGCAATCGATGACGACGACGTCGGGCGGCTCGCGTCGCGCCTCCGCCACGAGGTCGCGGCCGATGCCGGCGTCGCTGAACGAGGAAAGCATGGCCGCGAACTGCCGGTGCGCCGGGGCCGGCACGGCGAGATCCAGTGGGGCCGCGTGCCGGTACGGGATGAATGCCGCGCCGGTGGCCTCCACCGCCGTCGCCTGCCGCGCGTGCCCGAGGAAGCGGACCCGGTGTCCTTGCCGCAGCAGTTCGCGGCCGATGCCCAGAGCGGGAGGGAGGTTGCCGCCGGCGTCGAGCGTGGCGAAGAGGAAATTCGGCATCATTTCCTCCTCAAGCCTTAACCCGCGGGGGCTCCTTTAGGGTCCTGCGGCCCTGACCCCAGACAGCTCTGTTGCCCGGGTTCCTGCGGCGCTCCGCCATGTCCTGCGGGAACACAGCAATACGGGTGCTCAGGGCACCGGTACTGCTGAATGCTAGTCGTTCGGGCGCGGCCGGGACAGGTGACGTGCCGGGAATCGGTCCTGTGTCGCCTTCAGGTGAGGAGAATGGGGTCCGCCGACMATCAACCCATGCTCGTCACGAGCTCCCCACTCCGGGCCCGGATCGMCGTAAGGCTGTCCGCCAGGCCGCAAAGGACGATGCCGGCGTCGGCCGCCTGCAGTGGAGACTCGGGTGTGTTCAGCCCGTCGGCGCGGAGGTTAACCAGCGACTCCACGAGACGGAACGCCAAATCCCCGTTTTGGCTGGTGCCCGCCCACCCGTTAGCGGGCAGTTCCGCCCCCAGTCGCTGGTACAGACCCCGGAGTTTCTTCCGGTCAGCCATAAAGCTCTGAAACCTGGCGCTGCGCGCCTCCGGCAGGTTGTAGAGCACCCCGAGGTTCCAGCGGGCGGTGCACAACTGGGTCCCGTCATAGAGCGCGACGGCGTGCAGCCGCGCCGCCGCCGCCACGGGGCTGCGGTCACCGTCATCCCCGGCGCAGACTGTGCGGGCAAAGGCGAGACCGCCGGCCACCGTGCCCGCCAGGAGAACCTCGAGGATGTCGTCCTTGTGGCTGAAGTGATGGTAGAGCGACGACTGGCGTATCCCGACGGCCTCCGCGATGGAGCGCGTTKAGGTGTTGGCGTACCCCTGCGTGGTGAAGAGTTCAGCGGCGGCATCGAGGATCTCGTCACGGGCCGTGGCCCCCGGACGGGAGGGCTGCTGCTTGCGGGGGCGCCCCGGGCCGGTTGTTGTCACGGCATCATTCTTGCACCCCGGCGGGCCCCTGCCCTCGCACCCCGGCGGGGCCCGCGCTGCGGCCCAAAACCCGGTGAGATCCGGGAAACACCACGGAAATATTCCGTCAATCCACCTTTTACACGGGCGAAACGAGTTCGGGATGTCCGGCTGGAAAACTATCAAGTGACCGGTATTCCGCAGCGTTGGGCCCAGTGCTGCATTTGCCGGAACGCATCAACTGAACGCATCAACCCCAACGCCGTTCCAGCCCCGGAGATTCCGATKACATCCACAGTTCTTCCCTCATCCACGCACACGGATGACGCAGACCTCACGTCGCTTGGCTACGAGCCCTCCCTGCACCGCAAGCTGGGCCGATATGCCTCCTTCGCGGCAGGCTTCTCCTTCGTGTCCATCCTGACCACCATCTTCCAGCTCTTCGCGTTCGGCTACTCCTTTGCCGGCCCGGCCTTCTTCTGGACCTGGCCGGTTGTGCTGATTGGCCAGCTGCTGGTTGCCCTGAATTTCGCGGAGCTCGCAGCCCGCTACCCGATCTCCGGGGCGGTCTACCAATGGGCCCGCCGCGTCGGCGGTGAAACAGTGGGCTGGTTCGCCGGCTGGTTCATGGCCCTGGCACAGGTGGTCACCKCCGCCGCCGCGGCCATCGCCATGCAGGTGGTGCTGCCCCAGCTCTGGGATGGATTCCAGCTGGTGGGAGGCGACCCCGCCCTGAACACCACCACCGGCGCCGCGAACGCCGTCGTCCTCGGGGCCATCCTGCTGGTGGTGACCACCGTGATCAACTCCCTGGGCGTCAAGCTGATGTCCCATGTGAACTCGGTGGGCGTGACCTGCGAAATCGTCGGCGTCGCCGCCGTGATCCTGGCGCTCATCACCGCCGCGCAGCGCGGACCCGACGTCGTGATGGACACCACCGTCCTGGCCGGATCCGATCTCGGCGCGGTCGGCGCGTTCATGGTCTCGGGCCTGATGGCCGCCTACGTCATGGTGGGCTTCAACTCCGCCGGTGAGCTCTCCGAAGAGACCAAGTCCCCGCGGCAGACGGCACCCCGGACCATCCTGTCCGCCCTGATCATCTCCGGCATCGGCGGGGCGCTCATGATCATCACGGCGCTGATGGCCGCGCCCAGCCTCGACGACGGACGGCTCGCCACCGAAGGTCTGCCCTACGTGCTGACCGCCGTCCTGGGCACCTTCTGGGGCAAAGTGCTCCTGGTCGACGTGGCCGTAGCCATCTTCGTCTGCACCCTCGCCATCCAGACCGCCGGATCACGCCTGGTGTTCTCCATGGCCCGCGACGGCAAACTCCCCGCCTCCGCCCTGCTCTCCTCCGTCCACCCCACCCGCGGCACCCCGATGTGGCCCTCGATCGCCATCGGTGCCCTGGCCGTGGGCGTGCTGGCCATCAATGTCGGCAACGCCGCCCTCTTCACCACGCTCTGCAGCGTCTGCATCGTCATGGTCTACGTGGCCTACCTCCTGGTCACCGTGCCGCAGCTCCTCAACCGCCTCCGCGGCGACTGGGACCGGGTGGGCCAGACCATGCCGGCAGGGCTGTTCTCACTGGGACGCTGGGGCCTGCCCGTCAACATCCTGGCGGTGCTCTACGGCKCCGTCATGGTGGTCAACCTCGCCTGGCCGCGGCCCGAGGTCTACGACCCCTCCGGAGAAAACGGCATCCTGCTCTACTCCGCCCCGCTGATGGTGGGCATCGTGCTCCTGCTCGGTCTCTGGATCCGGCGCACCAGCGCCCGGTCCGCGAGCCGCAGCGAAGCCTGACACCACTGCCTGACCGCGCAACTTCTGACCGAGTAACGCCTGACTATCTGCCCGCGCCACTCCACGCCCCTCCAGGATTGACATGACACAGACCTCCGAAACACCAGCCACCGCCACCACCGCCACATCCACAACTTCAGGCGCCCGGGCGCACGCCYGGGAACAGCACGGCCGCACCGCGGACACMATGCGGCACGTCCCGGCCGCGGCCGCCCCGGCGCGGTACACCGCAGGCCTGCCCGGGACCGTCGGGGAACGCCTGAGCTGGGCCGAATCCGTGGCCTTCGGCCGCTACACCGCCCTGCCGMTGGCCCGCGGAACCCGGATCCGGCTCACGGACACCGACGGCGACGCCTGCGTCCACGTCCTGCTCTACCGGAGCGGGGCATTGCACGAACGGCTCAATGTGGCGGACACCGTCAAGGTCCCGTGGCAGGCGTACCCCACGGCGGGCCACCCCCTGCTCTCCGACGCCGGCCGGTTGATGGCMACGATCGTGGCCGACACCTCAGCCCGCCACGACGCCCTGACCGGCGCCACCACGCTGGCCGGAAACACTGCCCGCTACGGCGCCGGGACCGCCCACAGCAGCTCGCCCGCCGGGCGGGAACTGCTGACCCTGGCCGCGCTGAAGCAGGGGCTGGGCGCACGGGACGTGGCGCCGTCGCTCTCCCTCTTCAAGGGCATCCGGGTGGACCCGGACGGCAGCATCCGGTTCACCGGTGCCGCCGGCGCCAGTGCCGCCGTCGACATCCTCCTGCACATGGACGCCGTGGTGCTCCTGGCGAATACCGCCCACMCCCTGGACCCCCGGCCGGACTTCACCGGAACCGCCGTCGACGTCGTCGCCTGGCAGGCCCCGGAAGACCTCGGCCTGCTCGCGGAGGGCCTCCTGACCGGGCCGCTGGCCCCCGAGCACCGGCAGGCCCTGAACAACACCGACCACGACCTCATGGCAAGGAACGCACGATGAACACCGCCACTGAAACCCAGACACCCCGGACCGCTACCGCCAGGGAAACAGCGCTCGCGGACGGCGCCGTCATCCTGGACGAATACGTGGAAGCCCGCGGYCCCTGGTCCGCCGTCGTGGCCGCCGGTGACGTCCTGACCATCGTGGACCTGGAAGGCAACCAGGCGGTGGACTGCCTGCTCTACGCGGCGGACGACACGGAGGTGCGCTACTCCGCCGCCGTCACCCTCGCCGCGCAGCGTTCCATCGTGCTGACCACCGGCTCCGTGCTCCGCTCCGACGCCGGCCAGCCGCTGATGACCGTGGTGGCGGACGAGGTCGGCGTGCACGACACCATCGGCGGGGCCTGCTCGCAGGAATCCAACACGCTGCGCTACGGGCAGCACACCCGCGAACAGCACGCCTGCGTGGAGAACTTCCTCATTGAGGGATCCCGCTGGGGGCTGGGGAAGCGTGACCTGGTCTCCAACATCAACTGGTTCATGAACGTCCCGGTGGACCCCGACGGCGCCCTCGKGATCGTGGACGGCCTCTCCGCCCCGGGCAAGCGGGTGGCCCTCCGGGCCGAGGTGGACACCCTGGTGCTGGTCTCCAACTGCCCGCAGATCAACAATCCGTGCAACGGCTTCAACCCCACGCCAGTCCGCATGATCGTCACCCGCCCGGAGGCTGCCCTGTGAACCGCTTCGACACCCTGCTGATCGCCAACCGCGGCGAAATCGCCTGCCGCATCATCGAATCCGCCCGGAAGATCGGGTTGCGCACCGTCGCCGTGTACTCCGAGGCGGACCGGGGCGCCCGCCACGTCCGGCTGGCCGATGAGGCCGTGCTCCTGGGCCCGGCCCCAGCCAAGGAGTCCTACCTCAAGGTCGAAGCCCTGCTGGCGGCGGCCGCGGCCACGGGTGCCGGCGCTATTCACCCCGGCTACGGCTTCCTCTCGGAAGACGCCGGCTTCGCGGAGGCCGTGGAAGCCGCCGGGCTGGTCTTCGTCGGACCCACCCCGGACCAGCTCCGGATCTTCGGCACCAAGCACACCGCCCGGGACGCCGCGCGGGCGGCCGGCGTGCCCATGATCGCCGGATCCGGCCTGCTCCCGGACGTCGACGCCGCCGTGCTCGCCGCCCGCGACATCGGCTTTCCGCTCATGCTCAAGGCCACGGGCGGTGGCGGCGGCATCGGCATGACCGTGTGCCGCACCGAGGACGAGCTCACCGAGAGCTACCCCCGGGTGGCGCGCCTCGCCGGTGCAAGCTTCAGCACCGCCGGCGTTTTCGCCGAGCGCTACGTGGAGCACGCCCGGCACGTGGAAGTGCAGATCTTCGGCGACGGCGAGGGCCGGGTGGTGAGCCTGGGCGACCGTGACTGCTCGCTGCAGCGCCGMCACCAGAAGGTGCTGGAGGAGGCACCCGYGCCGGATCTGCCCGACGCGCTCCGGGACGAACTGCACCGCAGCTCGCGTGCCCTCTGCGGATCGCTGGACTACCGCTCGGCCGGGACCGTCGAGTTCGTGTACGACCCGGCCCGCAAGGAAGCGTCCTTCCTTGAAGTCAATGCCCGGCTCCAGGTGGAACACCCCGTCACTGAAGCTGTCACCGGCGTCGACCTCGTGGAGTGGATGCTCCGGCTGGCCCAGGGCGGCACCGACGCAGCCGGCGTGCTGGCCGGGCGTCCGGACAGCATCCCTGTCTCCGGCCACGCTGTCGAAGCCCGGCTCTATGCCGAGGACCCGTCCCGGAACTTCCAGCCGAGTTCCGGAACCGTCACCAACGCCGCCTGCCCCGCAACCGATGGCGTGCGCGTGGACGCCTGGGTGGAAACCGGCAGCGAGGTCTCCACGAACTACGATCCCCTCTTGGCGAAGATCATCACCACCGGCACGGACCGGAACCAGGCCTTCGACCGGCTCGGCGCCGCGCTGAAGGCCACCCGGATCGACGGCATCGAGACCAACCTCGGGATGCTCCGGGCCGTGACGGCCCTGGACGTGGTCCGCGACGCGGCCCACTCCACCGGCACCCTGAACGACCTCGGCGATCCGGAACCCCGGATCACCGTGGAGCGGCCCGGACTGCAGACCTCCGTGCAGGACTGGCCGGGCCGGGCCGGTCTGTGGCAGGTGGGCGTTCCGCCCAGCGGCCCGATGGATGATCTGTCCTTTCGGCTGGGCAACCAGGCACTCGGCAACCCCGAGGGCGCACCCGGGCTCGAGTTCACCATGACCGGCCCCAGCCTGCACTTCACCCACGCGACGACGGTGTGCGTCGCCGGCGCCCACACCACGCTCACCGTGAACGGCACCAACGTGCCGGCGTGGGAACCGGTGACGGTGCCCGCGGGAGGCACTCTCGACGTTGGCACCGCCGAAGGCTCCGGCCTCCGCGGCTACATCCTGTTCCAGGGCGGGCTCGACGTACCGCAATACCTGGGCAGCGCGTCCACCTTCACCCTGGGCCAGTTCGGCGGCCATGGCGGCCGCGTCCTCCGGGCCGGAGATGTGCTGCGGGCCGTGGCCACGGAGACTGCCACCGAGGTTGCCGTGGACCCTGCGGCGGATGCGACGCCRGGCAACCGGCCGGCAGCGCCTGGCCAGGCCGGTCCCGTTCAGGCCGGTTCCGTTCCACTGGACAGCAGGCCGGTGCTGACCTCCGCGTGGGAGCTGACGGTCGTGGAGGGCCCGCATGGCGCCCCCGAGTTCTTCCAGCGCGAGGACATCGAGGATCTTTACGCGGCCAGCTACGAAGTGCACTTCAACTCCGCCCGCACCGGCGTGCGCCTCATCGGCCCCAAACCCCGGTGGGCCCGCAGCGACGGCGGCGAGGCGGGACTGCACCCGTCGAACATTCACGACACCGCCTATTCGGTAGGCGCCCTGGACTTCACCGGCGACACCCCCATCCTGCTCGGCCCGGACGGTCCCAGCCTGGGCGGCTTCGTCTGCCCCGTGACGGTGGTGACGGCCGACCGCTGGAAGCTGGGCCAGCTCCGTCCCGGCGACACCGTCCGATTCGTTCCGGTCGAAGCCCGCCGGGCGCCGTCGGCCAGGGATCTGGGACCCGGGCGGCAGCTGGTGCTGCCGGGGGACACCGGGTGGTCCCGTTCCGCCAGCGGTGCAGCGACCGCCCTGAACGCCGGCGCCGCCCTGCCACCCGGCGGGCTGGAGTCCGGCAGGGCCCTGCAGCCCGCCGRCGTCCGCCGKGGAGACGGCGACGACGGCGTGCTGGGCCGGGTGCCGGAAGGTCCCGGACGGCCCGCGGTCACCTACCGGCGCTCCGGCGATGACAACCTGCTGGTGGAATACGGCGACATGGTGCTCGACCTCAGCCTGCGGGCCCGCGTGCACGCCCTGCACCAGCACCTCGAAGAGCTCCGCATGCCGGGGATCGTGGACCTCACGCCCGGGATCCGGTCCCTGCAGATCAAGATCGACCCCGCGGTGCTCCCCACCCCGCGCCTCCTGGGCCTGGTGCAGGACATCGACGCCGCCCTGCCGGCGAGTTCGGAGCTGGTGGTGCCCAGCCGCACCGTCCGCCTGCCGTTGTCCTGGGACGATCCGGCCACCCGCGAAGCCATCCAGCGCTACATGGCCGGCGTCCGGGACGACGCCCCCTGGTGCCCGTGGAACATCGAGTTCATCCGGCGCATCAACGGCCTGGAGTCCGTGAACGATGTCTTCGACACCGTCTTCAACGCCGAATACCTCGTCCTGGGCCTGGGCGACGTGTACCTGGGTGCCCCGGTGGCGACACCCCTGGATCCCCGGCACCGCCTGGTCACCACCAAGTACAACCCGGCCCGGACCTGGACGCCCGAGAACGCCGTGGGAATCGGAGGGGCCTACATGTGCATCTACGGAATGGAAGGACCCGGCGGCTACCAGTTCGTGGGCCGGACCACCCAGGTGTGGTCGCGCTACGCCGATTCCGCTCCGTTCGAACCGGGCTCACCCTGGCTGCTGCGGTTCTTCGACCGCATCTCCTGGTACCCGGTCAGCCCGGAAGAGCTGCTGGACCTGCGGGCGGACATGGCCGCAGGCCGCGGGCGCGGCGTCGACATCGAAGACGGCACCTTCTCCCTTGCCGATCATGAGGACTTCCTGGCCSGGAACAGCGAGTCCATCGCGGTGTTCCGCGAGCAGCAGGCGGCGGCCTTCGCCGTCGAACGCCAGGCCTGGACCGACGCCGGCGAGTTCGACCGCGCGGACGCGGCAGCCGCCGTCGTCCCCGAGCCTGAAGAGCTGGTGGTCCCCGACGGCGCCACCCTGGTTACCGCCCCGTTCGCCGCCAGCGTGTGGAAGGTGGACGTCACCGCGGGGGACCACGTGGTGAAGGGCCAGCCGCTGGTGTCGCTGGAAGCGATGAAGATGGAAACCGTGCTGGCCGCCCCGTGCGACGGCGTGGTGCAGCAGGTGCTGCCGGTGGCCGGATCCCAGGTGGTGGGCGGCGAAGCCCTGGTGGTCCTCGGGCTGCCTGCGGAGACCTCCGCGGAGGAACTCATCGAGGAACTGGACACCAAGGAACTGGAAGAGGCCACACTATGAGGGCGACGTTTGAAGGACCGAGTGCGACCGCCCGGGTGCGGGCGGCGCTGGCCGCCATCGAAGCMTCAGGCCGGCCGGAAATCTGGATTACCCTCCGGGCTGCGGACGAGCTGCTGGCCGAGGCATCCGTGGTTGACGACGCCGTGGCTGCCGGYGCGGACCTGCCCCTGGCCGGGTTGCTCCTCGCCGTGAAGAACAACGTCGACGTGGCAGGAATTGACACCACCGCGGCGTGCCCCGGCTTCGCCTACACCCCCGAGCGGGACGCCGAGGCCGTGGCCCGGCTGCGCGCAGCGGGCGCGGTCGTTGTGGGGGCCACAAACTTGGACCAGTTTGCCACCGGGCTGGTGGGGACCCGCAGCCCGCACGGGGMGGTCCGCGATGCGCGCCGCCCGGACCGTATCTCCGGCGGCTCCAGCTCCGGCTCCGCCGTGGCCGTCGCCCTGGGGCTGGCGGACATMGCCATCGGGACGGACACCGCGGGATCGGGTCGCGTCCCCGCCGGACTCCAGGGAATCGTCGGCATCAAAGCCACCCTGAACGTGGTGTCCACCGCCGGGGTAGTGCCGGCGTGCCGCTCCTGGGACGCCGTGACCATTTTCGCGAGGGATCTGGGCACGGCTGAATTGGCCATGGGGATCACGGCCGGCGGGGCGCGCCAGTGGCCCGCCGACGTCCGGCTCGCGGCGCCGGAGCGGCCGCGCGTCGCCTATCCGTCCAGCCTCCCGGAGCTCCCGCCGGCGTGGGCGGCCGAATTCGGCCGCCAGATCGCCAGGCTTCACGCCGACGGCGTGGACGCCGAGCCGATCGAGTTCGAGGTATTCCTGCAGGCCGCGCGTCTGCTGTACGACGGCGGGCTCGTCGCCGAACGCTACGCGGCCGTCGGGGCCTTCGTTGACGCCGTGGGCGACAGTTCCGAAAATCCTGCGGGGCTGGATCCGACGGTCGCCGGAATCGTTCGCCGCGCCKGCCAGGTACCGGCACACAGCTATGTTGCGGACACCGCCCGGCTGGACGGACTGAAGCGGCAGGCGATGGCGCGGCTCGAAGGGTTCGATGCGCTGGTGGTCCCCACCGCGCCGTTCCACCCGAGCCTGGCGGACGTCGCGGCCGACCCTGTGGGCGTGAACTCCCGCATGGGCACCTACACGAATTTCTGCAACCTGTTCGATCTGTGTGCCGTCGCCGTACCCGCGGGAGAGGTGGAGGGGGCCCAGTTCGGGCTCACCGTTGTGGGCCGCACGTTCGACGACGCCGTGGTGGCCGACATCGCCCGCAGGATTGAAACCCCACCGCCGCCCCCGGCGCAGTTCGCGGCCGGGGCCGCTCCATCCAGGCAGTTGCCCGCGGGAAAGCCATGGCCCGTCCGGGCCGGCGCGTCCTCGGTACCCCTGGTTGTGGTGGGGGCGCACCGCAAGGGCCAGCCGCTGGCGCACCAACTCGAAACCCTGGGAGCCGCCTGGGCCGGGCACGTACGCACGGCCGCTCGCTACCGAATGGTCTCGCTGGACACCCAGCCGCCGAAACCCGGCGTGTACCGCTCGGCGGACGGGGCGGAACTGGTGGCCGAGCGCTGGCTTCTCTCCGAAGCGGCGCTGGGTCAATTCCTGGCGGCGTTGCCCGAGCCGATGCTCCTCGGCTCCGTACGCCTGAGCGACGGGTCCAGTGGCGTCGGCTTTGCCTGCGACGCGGTCGCCGCCACGAACGGCACGGACATMACCAGGTACGGCGACTGGCTGGCTGCGCTGGCCGCCTCTCCGGCCGGGCAGGCGGTTCCGGGCCTGGAAGTGCTTGGTGAGGGACCGCGCGGTCAGGGATCACGTGGCACCTTCCGTGAAGCGCTCCTGACCGGGTTCACGCGGGGGATGCAGCCCGGCACCAAACGAAGGTAGCCGTGAGTCCGCGCTTGGCCAGATTCACGGGGCCAGCTTCATGGCGCCGCCCGGGGGAGGCCTGCCGGGGGAGTGCCTCCCGGGGGCCCGCCCGGCGGAGGCCTGCACGGCCGGCTGGTCCGGACCTTCCAAGTCTTCCAGCCCATCGCAATATCGATCGAAAGGAACGGTAGTGCTGAACGTCAAGACATGGTGGGCCGCGATCCGCGCTACGGCAGCCCCGCGTCCCGCAGGGGAGGTGACGGCCGCCACCCGTGACGCAGAACTGCAATATTGCTGGCTGCTCCCGGGTGACGTCACGTATTCCGCCGCTCCGTCAAAACCCGAGACGCAAGCAGCCGTKGAGTGACGCGTCGGGCAGCCGCTGCCCGACGCTATCGTGGCGCCGTGTCTGGGCCGGTGACGCAGCCCACAGGGGCAAGGCTTGGCCTCTGGGGTTTTGGAAGGGCCGGTGATGCGGCCGGATTCCGCGTAGATCCGGGGAATATGACGCCGGGGGACACCTTTGCGGGCCGATTTGTGCAGGGTMCTCCCGGCGTGTAAAGTAATTCGAGTCGCCGCCGCTGATGCGGAAAAAAKCGACCGACCCCCTTCTAAACAGCCTGAAAATGGTTCGCAAATTAGCGTGCCGAATAAGGGTGGGGACCTTTTCGAGAGAATGTAGATCGCAGAAATGCGAATTTGCAAACACTCCCGAGATCGGGTAAGTTTGAAAAGTTGCTCCGGAGCGATCCGCGACCGAATGTTGGTTGTGGTGGTGCCGGGTGTGTCTGTTGTTTGAGAACTCAATAGTGTGCCAAGTTTGTTGATACCAATTTATTGTATTGAATTGGTTGAATTTGCCGGGCCCGCCACCCCGTGGTGTGGTCTGGTGTTTTTAGCTGGTTTC
>NZ_JBFTHK010000125.1:0-13257 GCF_056394205.1 Arthrobacter sp. 10T413_2
GGTGCCTTGCGGCGGGTCCGGACGGCCCTCTTCGGCGCTGGTGCCTTGCGGCGGGTCCGGACGGCCCTCTTCGGCGCTACCGGAGCCTCTGCTTCCGCATTTACGGCTGTTTCTTGCGTTTCCTCGGCAACAACTAGTTCTTCGTTACCGGCTACAACCTGATCATTATCCATATGTGGCGACACTCCTGCCCCTGATGCGCCGCCACATTCGGCGCCCGTCGGGGCAAATATGCGTCAACACCCGCAGGCATTGACAGAAGTCAATTGGATACCCTCAGGTTCGCACCGGCAGTGGGGTGCGGCAGCCCTGGAGKGCCGGCGAGATTGTTTTGGAACCCGTTGACCTACACGCCACAACCAGGTGCCGTCCAATGGCATTGCGGGACAGCTGGAATCAGAGGATCCGCAGCTCCCTGCTCATCATTGGCGGTCTTGAAACAAAATCGCCGGACCGGAATCCGGATGTGGATCGGGTTCCAGCCACGATCATTGTMTCACAACAGMCGTCAAAGCTGGCGTAGGCAAGGCCGGAAGTGCCCCCGGCTGCGGGCCGCGACGGGACAGACAGGGGCGTTTCCCGGCGCCGTCCAGCCCGCGGCGTTAGAATCGGGGCCAGAAGCACCCGATCAAAAGGACTCATATTCCATGCCCAGCATCTCCAGCACTGCCGGTGACGCGACCGCGCACCAACCKGGTTCCGGACCGGCCCCCGCGGACCGGCCCCTTCCCACCATGACCCGCGACCGGCCGTTCGCCTGGCTCCTGCTGATCACCGGCGTGATCGGCTGGCTCGCGTCCGGCGCCCTGGTGCTGGAGAAGCTCGAGGTCCTGAAAAACCCGAACCACGTCACGATCTGCGACGTGAACCCGTGGATCTCCTGCGGCCAGGTCATGCAGACGCCGCAGAGTTCCGTGTTCGGCTTCCCGAACATGTTCATMGGAATCGTCGCGTTCGCGGTGATCATCACCACAGCCATGGGCATCCTGGCCGGCGCCAGATTCCCCCGCTGGTACTGGCTGGGGCTTCAGACTGGCGTGACCCTGGGCTTCGTGTTCGTGGTCTGGCTCTGGTCCCAGGCCCTGTACTCCATCCACATCCTCTGCCCGTTCTGCATGATCGTCTGGGCCATGATGATCCCGATGTTMGTCTGGGTGACCATCCGGAACATCTCCCACGGCGTGATCGCCCTGCCGGCCGGCCCCACCAGGGTCCTGGGCGACGCCGGCTGGATCATCACGGCGCTGCTCTACGTCGCCGTCATCGCCACGATCTTTTTCGCCTTCATCCAGGTCTTCATCGGGACCTCCGGGTACTAGGAACCTCGCCCAGGGGAAACGAACTGACAGAAAAGGCCAATGTTCGCACGCGTTCATTGGCCTTTCTGTCACCCMGGTGCGGGGTACGCCCGGAAATGAGGGCTAGAACCAGATCTTGATCTMGCGCTCGGCGGACTCCACCGAATCCGAGCCGTGGACCAGGTTCTGCTGCACGGCCAGGCCCCAGTCGCGGCCGAAGTCCCCGCGGATGGTGCCGGGCGCCGCCGTGGTCGGGTCCGTGGTGCCGGCGAGGGAACGGAAGCCCTCGATCACGCGGTGTCCCTCGAAGATCGCGGCGACAACCGGGCCGCTGAGCATGAACTCAACCAGCGGCTCGTAGAACGGCTTGCCGACGTGTTCCTCGTAGTGCTGCTCCAGCAGCTCCCGGCTCGCATCGACTTTCTTGAGCTCGGCCAGGGTGTAGCCCTTGGCTTCGATCCGGCTCAGGATGGCGCCGGACAGGTTGCGGGCGACGCCGTCGGGCTTGATCAGGACGAGAGTGCGCTCAATGCTCACAGCTGCTCCAATGTGTTGGGGTGGGGTTCGGGTCAAGTCTACGGGGTTCGGGCTACGTGTTCCGGGCGTCGGCGCCGGGCGTTTGTTCCGGCCCGCTGCCCGCGGGATGGGCCGCTTCCCACTCAGCCTGTTCACGTTCCCGCTGGGCCGYCTCCCGGTCAATCCGGATGCCGGTGCGGATGCCGTACCACCAGGACACGGCGAAGAGGGCGCCGACGAGGTACATGGCGGGCTCCACGAGGCCGCCCAGGATCAGGACCAGTTGCAGGATCCAGCCCAGGGCCACTCCCCACGGTTTCGAGAGGACCGCGCAGGTCAGGACGAACATGAGGCACAGCCCGATTCCGACCGAGAAGACCAGGGCCGGCGGGAACTCGTTCCGGTGGAGCCCAAAGACGGCCAGCGTCCCGAACAGCACCACAAACGCTTCCAGCAGCAGGACCGTGGAGGCGAACATGACCTTGGTGGAACGCCGCTTTTTGGGCATGCCCGGGCGCCATTCGCGCTGGGCTTTGGTGAGTCTGGCCATTGCTTAGGCGTCCGCCTTTCCGAGCAGGATCCGGGCATCGGCAACTAGCGTGATGGACCCGGTGACCAGGACGCCGCCGGCGAGTTCGTCGTCGGCCTCAGCGCGTTCCACGGCCCATTCCAGGGCGTCGTCGAGCTTCGCGGCGACATGGATGTTGTCCTCGCCAAAGCCCAGATCCATCGCGATCTCGGCAAGGTCCTCGGCCGGGACGGCCCGGGGCGAGTTGGACTCGGTGAAGCAGTATTCGGTGGCGAGCCCGCCCAAGGATTCCTTGAGCTGGCGGAGGATCTCCTCGGCATCCTTTTCCCGCAGGACGCCGACCACCACCACGAGCTTGGTGAAGTTAAAGGCCTCGTGGATGGCCTCGGCGGAGACCCGGATACCTTCCGGGTTGTGGGCCGCGTCCACGATGATKGTCGGCGCGGTGCGGACCACCTCGAGCCGGCCCGGAGAGGTGACGGAGGCGAAGGCCTCCTGCAGAATCTCGGCGTCGATCGCCTTTTCCGCGCCGAAGAACGCTTCGAGCGCGGCGATCGCGACGGCGGCGTTCTCGGCCTGGTGCGCGCCGTGCAGCGGCACCAGCAGGTCCTCATAGCGGCCGGCGATGCCCTGGATGGTGACCATCTGGCCGCCGACGGCGACGGTGCGGGATTCGACGCCGAACTCCACGCCCTCGAAGCGGAACGGCACGTTGACTTCCTTGGCCTTCTCCAGCAAGACCTGGGCCGCGTCAACCGGCTGCGCCGCGCTGATGAGGAAGCCGCCGGGCTTGATGATGCCGGCTTTCTCGTAGGCGATGTCCCCGGTGGTGTCGCCCAGCAGTTCCGTGTGGTCCAGGGAGATCGGGGTGACCACGGACACCTGGCCGTCGCCGACGTTCGTGGCGTCGGTGATGCCGCCCAGGCCCACCTCGATCACGGCGACATTGACCGGCTGGTCCGCGAAGACCGCGAAGCCCAGGATGGTCAGGCATTCGAAGTACGTCAGCCGGGGCTGGCCCTCGGCCTCGAGTTCGCTGTCCACGATCTGCAGGTAGGGGCGGATCTCGTCCCAGATCCGGACGAAGGTCTCGTCCGGCACCGGGGCGCCGTCGATGCTGATCCGTTCGGTGACCTTGGACAGGTGCGGACTCGTGTAGCGGCCGGTGCTCAGGCCGTGGGCCCGCAGGCCGGCTTCGATCATCCGGGCCGTGGAGGTCTTGCCGTTGGTGCCCGTGACGTGGATGATCGGGAAGGCCTTGTTCGGCTCCCCCAGGATCTCCATGGCACGGTACAGCGGGGCGAGCCGCGGCTCCATCTTGTTTTCCGGCGCCCGGCCGAGGAGCTCGGCGTACACGCTTTCTACGGAGAATTCGTCGGTCATGGCTCAGGCCCCTACTTCTGCAGCGGTCTTGGCAACACTGACCTGCGGTTCTTTGACGTCGGCCGGGACGGTGTCCAGCCGGACCGTCAGGGTTTCGGTGGTGACGAGTCCCGCGTTGGCCAGGAGGGCATCGATGATGTCCTGCTTGGCGGTGACGGTGGTGTGGATGCGGTCGCTGACGTTGAGTCCGGCGTCCTTGCGGGCCTGCTGGATGGCGCGGACCATGTCGCGGGCCGCCCCTTCGGCTTCCAGTTCGGGGGTGACTTCGGTGTTGAGGACCACGAAACCTCCGCCGGGCAGCACGGCCGCCGCGCGGGATCCCCCGCCTTCGGCGGCCTCGGCCACGACGGTTTCCAGGGTGTATTCCTGCGGCTCGAGCTCGAGCCCGCCGGCGGTGACCACACCTTCGTCGCTGACCGACCAGTCGCCGGACTTGGAGCCCTTGATGGCCTGCTGGACGTTCTTGCCCAGGCGCGGGCCCGCGGCGCGGGCGTTCACCACGAGCTTCTGCTCGATGCCGAACTCCTCCGGGGAGGCGTTCTCGGCGTCGAGCAAGCGGACCGAGCGCAGGTTCAGTTCATCGGCGACGACGGCGGCGAAGCCTTCCAGCGCGTCCGCGCCCGGTGCCACGACGGTGAGTTCCTGCARCGGMAGCCGAACGCRGAGGTTTGCGGCCTTGCGCAGGGAGGATCCGGTGGAGCAGATCTGCTGGACACGGTCCATCGCCTCGACGAGGTCGGCGTCGGCCGGGAACAGGTCGGCGTCCGGCCAGTCGGCCAGGTGCACGGAGCGGCCGCCGGTCAGGCCGCGCCAGATTTCCTCGGTGACCAGCGGCAGGAGCGGGGCCGCGACCCGGCAGACCGTTTCCAGCGCCGTGTAGAGCGCGTCGAAGGCGTCGACGTTCTCGTCGAAGAAGCGCTGGCGGCTGCGGCGGACGTACCAGTTGGTGAGCATGTCCAGGTAGCTGCGCAGCTCGTCGCAGGCGCCGGAGATGTCGTAGTTGTCCAGCTGGGCGGTCATGTTCCGGACGAGGTCCCCGGTGTTGGCCATCAGGTACTGGTCCAGGGTGTCGGCGTAGCCGTCGTAGCGGAGCTTCGCGTCATACCCCTGCGCACCATGAGCGGCGTTCGTGTACAGCGTGAAGAAGCTGTACACGTTCCACAGCGGCAGGATKACCTKGCGGACGCCGTCGCGGATGCCMTGCTCGGTGACCACAAGGTTGCCGCCGCGCAGGATCGGGCTGGACATCAGGAACCAGCGCATGGCGTCGGAGCCGTCGCGGTCCAGGACCTCGGAGACGTCMKGGTAGTTGCGCAGGCTCTTGGACATCTTCTGCCCGTCGGAGCCCAGGACGATGCCGTGGCTGATGACGTTGCGGAAGGCTGGCCGGTCGAACAGCGCGGTGGAGAGGATGTGCAGCATGTAAAACCAGCCGCGGGTCTGGCCGATGTACTCGACGATGAAGTCCGCCGGGTTGTGGGTGTCGAACCATTCCTCGTTCTCGAACGGATAGTGCACCTGCCCGTAGGGCATGGAGCCGGAGTCGAACCAGACGTCCAGGACGTCCTCGACGCGGCGCATGACGGACTGGCCTTCCTCCGGGGTGCGGGGGTCGTCCGGGTTMGGGCGGGTGAGGTCGTCGATGAAGGGCCGGTGCAGGTCCACCTGGCCGTMGTTGTTCAGCGGCAGGCGGCCGAAGTCGGCCTCGATCTCTGCGAGCGAGCCGTAGACGTCGGTGCGGGGGTAGTCCGGGTCGGTGGACTGCCACACCGGGATGGGGCTGCCCCAGTAGCGGTTGCGGCTGATGGACCAGTCGCGGGCGTTGGCGAGCCACTTGCCGAACTGGCCGTCCTTGACGTTGCCCGGGATCCAGTTGATCTCCTGGTTGAGTTMGGACATGCGGTCCTTGAACTTGGTGACCTCGACGTACCAGGAGGACACTGCGCGGTAGATCAGCGGGTTGCGGCAGCGCCAGCAGTGCGGGTAGCTGTGCTCGTAGCTGGCCTGGCGGACCAGGCGGCCCTGGGCGCGGAGCACCTGGGTGATGGGCTTGTTGGCCTCGAACACCTGCAGGCCGGCGATTTCGGCGAGGTCGCCGTGGCCGAACAGCGGCAGGAACTTGGCGCCCTCGTCGACCGACAGGACGACGGKGATGCCGGCCTCTTCACAGACCTTCTGGTCGTCTTCACCATAGGCGGGCGCCTGGTGGACGATGCCGGTGCCGTCGGTGGTGGTGACGTAGTCGGCCACGAGGAAGCGCCAGGCGTTCTCGGTGCCGTACTTTTCGGCGTCGTGGAAGTAGTCCCAGAGCGGAGCGTACGTCAGCCCTTCGAGCTCGGCGCCGGTGTGGCGGGAGGTGACGGCGGCCTCGGCGGCAGCCACGCCCTCAGCGCCGTCGCCGTAGCCGAGGTCCTTGGCGTAGGCGCCCAGGAGGTCCGCGGCGAGCAGGAAGCTGCCCGTGACGGGAGCTTCGGCCGCGGAGGCCTTGATCCCGTGCGGGCCGGCCGGCAGGACCACGTAGCTGATGGCCGGCCCGACGGCGAGCGCCAGGTTGGTGGGCAGCGTCCAGGGGGTGGTGGTCCAGGCGAGCGCCTGCACACCGGCGAGCTGCCTGGACAGCTCCGACTCCCCTGCCGTGATGGGGAAGGTGAYCGTGACGGTCTGGTCCTGGCGGTTCTTGTAGACGTCGTCATCCATGCGCAGTTCATGGTTGGACAGGGGCGTCTCGTCCTTCCAGCAGTACGGCAGCACGCGGTAGCCGTTGTAGGTCAGGCCCTTCTCGTGCAGCTGCTTGAAGGCCCAGAGCACGGACTCCATGTATTCGACGTTGAGCGTCTTGTAATCGTTCTCGAAGTCCACCCAGCGCGCCTGGCGGGTGACGTAGCTCTTCCACTCGTCGGCGTACTTCATGACRGAGGCACGGCAGGCATCGTTGAACTTGTCGATGCCCATGGCCTCGATCTGKGTCTTGTCCGTCATGCCCAGCTGCTTCATCGCTTCCAGCTCGGCGGGCAGGCCGTGCGTGTCCCAGCCGAAGCGGCGTTCCACGCGGCGGCCGCGCTGGGTCTGGTAGCGGCCTACGAGGTCCTTGGCGTAGCCGGTCAGGAGGTGGCCGTAGTGCGGCAGGCCGTTGGCGAAGGGCGGGCCGTCGTAGAAGACGAATTCGTTGCTGCCGTCTTGGCCGGCGTCGCGCTGGTCGATGCTGGCCTGGAAGGTGCCGTCCCGGTCCCAGTACTTGAGGATGCGCTCTTCGATCTCCGGGAACTTCACAGAGGCGGAGACGCCTGCGGCGTTGGAAGCAGAGGTGGTGGAACCGGCGGGTGCGGCTGAGGCCTTGGGGTAATGGGTCATCTCGACATCCTGGGTTGAGCGGCGAACACATGTATTCATTCAGGATGCGAGGACGGCTCCTGCACTGTCTTTCGACAGCACCGGCACCGCGGTACCACCTCACTTACCGCCACCGGGCCCGCACCCTTTCGGGAAAGGGGCTGCGCCGGCGTCGGCCGCTCATTACTGCTGTGACGGGCTTACCCGTCCGGTTCTACTCGCCCTGCACGCGCTGCCGCGACTACGTCGCCACCGCACGCGGGGGTGTTCTTCCGGAAGCTCACCGGTGATGGCCGGGTCAAAGCTGCTACGTCGATGTTACTGCAAATCATTGCCCCCAATGGAGCGGCCGGCAGTGACAGGCAGTGACACGGCCCGGCAAGCGTGCCCTCAGGGGCGACGCGAACGGCMGGACTGCTTAGACTCTTGCCATGACCGACCCCCGGCCGCCTCGGGCCGACCCGTGATGAGCCGCCGCGCGAGCCGCCGCTGGCAGGTGTCCTCGGCCCTGTGCGCCGCGCCCGTGGCCGTGGTGTCCCTTTTCCGGGCGGTCCCGGCGCCGTGGCCGTCCCCGGTGGTGCAGCTCGTGGCTTTCACGCCCTTGTTCGTGCTTCCCGCCGGGGCCGCCGTCCTGCTGGCCCTGCCGGGACGCCGTCCGTGGGCGGTGCTGCCCGCCAGTGCCCTGCTGGCCCTCCAGCTGCTCTGGCTGTTCCCGCCGGACCGGTTAGCGGACGGGCTGCCGGGCCGCCCGGGTGATCCGCCGCAGGACACGGGGCAGCAGCCCGCGGCCGAACTGAAGGTGATGACCCTGAACGCCTGGAAAGGCCAGGCGGACGCCGCGGAGGTGGTCCGGCTGGTGCGCGAGAACGGCGTCGGGCTGCTGGCCATCCAGGAACTCTCCCCGGCCTTGGAACAACGGCTCGACGCCGAGGGGCTGGACGCACTGCTGCCCTACCGGATCAGCCGCCCGACGGTCGGTGCGGGCGGCGGCGGCGTGTATTCGTCCCGGCCGATMACCCCGGAGGACGCCCTGCGCGGCTCCGCCTTCCACATCGCCACTGTCCAGTTGGACCTGGGCCCGCATCCGGGCTCCCACGCCGGCGGCCGGCAGGTCTCCCTCTCGGTGACCAATGTGCACACGAAGGCTCCGGTGTGGGGCCAGGCCGGACAGTGGCGCAGCGAACTGGCCGCTGTGGGCCGCCTTGCCGACCGTCCGGGCAACGTGCTGCTGCTGGGCGACTTCAATGCCACCTACGACCACGCCGAGTTCCGCCAGATGCTCAAGGGCGGTCCGGGCGGCCAGGGCGCGGCCGACGACGGCGGCACCCTCGTCGACGCCGGGGTCGCGGCCCTGGCCCGCCTGGTTCCGACGTGGCCCAAGGCCGGCCCGCCGCTGCCCGGCGTGGTGATCGACCACATCGTGACCAGCCCGCACGTGCGCAGCCACGGCTACTCCGTGCTGCCTGTGGCCGGGACGGACCACGCTGCKGTTCTGGTCACGCTGTCCGTGCCGGCCGACGGCTGACCCCCGCGTCGCGAGACGCGACGGCACAGTGCCGGGGGCCGGCTCAGGCCTTGCGGATCACCTTGAAGTTGGAGGCCTGGGCTACCGGGCGGATCACGATCTCGTCCAGGTTGACGTGGTGCGGGACGGAGACGGCGTAGCGGACCACGTCCGCAACGTCTTCGGCGGAGAGCGGCTTCTCGACCCCGGCGTAGACCTTGGCGGCCGCGTCCTGGTCGCCGAGGCGGTTCAGCGCGAACTCCTCCGTGTAGACCATGCCMGGGGCCACTTCGATCACGCGAACGTTGTGTTCGGCTTCCTCGAGCCGCAGGGCGCCGGTCAGGGCGTGCTGGGCGAACTTGGCCGCGTTGTAGCCGCCGCCGCCCTCGTATGCCGCGTACCCGGCGGTCGAGGTCAGGTTCAGGATGGTGCCTTCCCCACAGGCCCGCAGCATGGGCAGGAACGCACGGATCAGCTTCATGCTGCCCAGCACGTTGACCTGGTACATCCATTCCCAGTCCCCGGTCTTCGCGTCGGCCACCGTGTCGGCGCCGCGGGCCCCGCCCGCGATGTTGACCAGGGTGTCGATGCCGCCGGCCCGGGTCACCTCGTCGAGGAGCCGGGCGACGTCGGCGTCGTCGGTCACGTCGGCCGGAAGCGCKACGGCGCCGGTCTCGGCGGCGAGCGCTTCGAGCCGGTCCGCGCGGCGGGCGACCGCGTACACGGTCCAGCCTTCCTTGCGGAGCGCCCGCACGGTGGCTTCGCCGATCCCGGTGCTGGCGCCGGTGACCACGGCTGCCTTGGCCGCTGCTGCCGGGGCTACTTTTGCGTTGTTGTCGATTCCCTCAGTCATGGCACCACCCTAACGGCAATGCCGGGCTCAGTTCCCGCTGTGGCCGCCGTGCTGCAGGAACTCCTTGAGCACCCGGGCGTGGTTGGTCTCCGGGTCCCGCGCCCCGAACAGGAGCGTCACTTTCCCGTGTTCTGCCGCCAGCGCGTACAGCGTCTGCAGGGCCGGGTTGGTTTCGAGCTCGGCCTCGTAGGCCGCCCGGAACGCCGCAAACCGTTCCTGCATGTGCCCGAACTCCGTGCGCAGCGGCGGGGAGGGCGCCACGTCCTTGAGCCAGAGGTCCAACCGGGCCCGTTCCTTGCTGACGCCCCGCGKCCAGAGCCGGTCCACCAAAACCCGGCAGCCGTCGTCGTCCGCGKGGGCGTCATAGACCCGCTTGATCACGAAGGTTCCGGCACCGGTTTCCGGAGAATTGTCCATTTGCGCATGCTACTGCAGGTCGGCGCTGCGGGCCGTGGAAGAATTGACCCATGGCTGAAGACAATCAGGGTACAGACACGCCCACCACCGCCCCMATCAACGTTCCGGACAAGCCCGCCCTGGAGGGGCTGGAAGGCGCCCTCACCCGGCGCTGGCTTGACGAAGGGACCTACAAGTTCAACCCGGACACCACCCGGGAGCAGGTCTACTCGATCGACACTCCCCCGCCGACGGCGTCGGGCTMCCTCCACGTCGGACACATGTTCTCCTATACGCAGACCGACGTCCTGGCCCGCTACCAGCGTATGACCGGCAAGAACGTCTTCTACCCCATGGGCTGGGATGACAACGGCCTGCCCACCGAGCGGCGCGTGCAGAACTATTACGGCGTGCGCTGCGATCCGGCGATCTCCTACGACGCCGGCTACCGTCCCCCGGCCGAGCCCGCCAAGAACCAGCGCGACTTCGACGTCATCTCCCGCAGGAACTTCATCGAGCTGTGCGAGGAGCTCGCGGTCGAKGACGAGAAAGTCTTCGAACACCTGTTCCAGACCCTGGGCCTGTCCGTGGACTGGAACCTGACCTACCGGACGATCGATGACAAGTCCCGCGCGATCTCCCAGCGGGCCTTCCTGGCCAACCTGAGTGCCGGCGACGCGTACATGGCCGAGGCGCCCACCCTGTGGGATGTCACCTTCCGCACCGCGGTGGCCCAGGCCGAGCTTGAGGACCGCGAAGTCGCGGGCGCCTACTACCGCTACCCGTTCTTCACCGCCGAGGGCGAGAAGATCTTCATCGAGACCACCCGCCCCGAGGTGCTGGCCGCGTGTGCCGCGCTGGTGGCGAATCCCGACGACGAGCGGTACCWGCCGCTGTTCGGCAAGAAGGTCACCTCTCCCCTGTTCGGCGTCGAGGTGGAGGTCAAGGCCCACCCGCTCGCGAAGGCGGACAAGGGCTCGGGCATCGCCATGGTCTGCACCTTCGGCGACCTCACCGACGTCACGTGGTGGCGAGAACTGCAGCTGCCCACCCGCGCGATCGTGGGCCGCGACGGCCGCATCATCGGCGAGACCCCGGAGTGGATCACCACCGAGGAAGGCCGCGCCAACTTCGCGGCAATCGCCGGCAAGACCGTCTTCAGCGCCAAGGAGGGCGTGGTGGACCTCCTGGCCGCCGCGGAACTGCTCGACGGCGAGCCCAAGAAGATCATGCACCCGGTGAACTTCTTCGAGAAGGGCGACAAGCCCCTCGAGGTCGTGACGTCCCGCCAGTGGTACATCCGCAACGGCGGCCGTGACGAGGACCGGCGCGAACGGCTGATCGGCCGCGGCAACGAAATCGAGTTCCACCCGTCCTTCATGCGCTCCCGCTACGAGAACTGGATCTCGGGGCTCAACGGCGACTGGCTTGTGTCCCGCCAGCGCTTCTTCGGTGTCCCGGTACCGGTCTGGTACCCGCTGGACGCCGACGGCAACCCCGACTACGRCGCCCCGATCCTGCCCGCGGACGCGCAGCTGCCCGTGGATCCGGCCGCCGACGCCGCACCCGGTTACGAGGAAGCGCAGCGCGACGTGCCGGGCGGCTTCACGGGCGACGCTGACGTCMTGGACACCTGGGCCACGTCCTCRCTGACYCCCCAGATCGTGGGCGGCTGGAGCACCGACGAGGCACTCTTCGCCAAGGTCTACCCCTTCGACGTGCGCCCGCAGGGTCACGACATCATCCGGACCTGGCTCTTCTCCTCCGCCGTACGCGCCGACGCGCTCCAGAACACGGCGCCGTGGAAGCACGCTGCCATCTCCGGCTGGATCCTGGATCCGGACCGCAAGAAGATGTCCAAGTCCAAGGGCAACGTGATTGTCCCCACGGACGTGCTGGATGAATACGGCTCCGACGCCGTGCGCTATTGGGCCGCCTCCGCCCGGCTCGGTGCAGACACCGCATACGAGATCGCCCAGATGAAGATCGGCCGCCGCCTGGCCATCAAGCTCCTCAACGCCTCCAAGTTCGTCCTGAACCTGGGCGCCACGGAGGACTCGGTGGTTTCCGGCGACCTGTCCGTGCTGAGCAACCCCCTGGACCGCGCCGTCCTGGCCCAGCTCGCCGACGTCGTCCACCAGGCCACGAAGGCGTTCGAGGGCTACGACTACGCCCGGGCCCTGCAGATCACGGAGAGCTTCTTCTGGAACTTCACCGACGACTACGTGGAGCTCATCAAGGACCGTGCCTACGGCGCCGCYGGCGAGKAGCAGCAGGCGTCCGTCCTGGCCGCCCTCGCGACGAGCCTGGACACGCTCCTGCGGCTCTTCGCGCCGTTCCTGCCGTTCGCCACGGAGGAAGTCTGGAGCTGGTGGCGCACCGGTTCCGTGCACCGCGCCCAGTGGCCGTCCGCGGTCGGGATCGACGGCGACACGAACCTCCTGGCGACGGTCKGCACGGCGCTCAGCGKCATCCGCAAGGCCAAGTCCGAGGCCAAGGTCAAGCAGCGCACCGAGGTGCTCTCTGCCGCCATCACGGCACCGGAGGCGATCATCACCCAGCTGAAGGCAGGCCTGGCCGACCTCAAGGCCGCGGCCAATGCGCGTGACATCTCGCTCGTAGCCGGCGACGGCGAGTTKGCCGTCAGCGGCGTCGTGCTGGCAGCTCCCGAGGAGCCCGCCCAGGCGTAGCGGGGTAGCGGCGTAGTTCAGCCAACCAGGACGAGGGCCCTCCGCCCGGCTCAGGCCACGTGGGCCCTCCGCCCGGATCAGGCCGGGCGGAGGGCCCTCGTTGCGTTTGTTCTGGTTTGGCTGTCCTCAGACCTCGAAGGAGGTCCCGAAGTGGGTCAGGACCGGCGGGGCGGCCAGGAGTTCTCCCAGCCCGCTCGCGCCGTCGCCCGCGCGCCAGGCGCGGTAGGCGGCGTCGTGTTCCAGCGACGCCCACTGTTMGACCACGAGAAAATGCGCCGGATCGTTGCTGTCGACGAGTACGTCGACTCCGAGGCAGCCGTCAAAGGCCCGTGTGTCAGTCAGAATGTCGCGGAGTACCGCTGGTGCCGTGGGCAGGGCTTCCGCTTTAAGTATCAAGTCAAGGTGGGCTGTGACGGGCATGGGGCTCCAATGTTCGCAGGTGGGCACAGGACACAACCGGGCAGGACGCCCGGAGATCACGGCACGGGGACCGCTGCCCTTGCATTGGAAGCAACAGCCGGGGCGCCGGGCATGTTCCCGACTTGTTTCTTCGGCACTGGACCCGGGTCTTCTTCCGCGGCCAAACGCCCGAACGCCGGCTATACCGACCCCCTGCGAGAGGTCACCCGGTGCGGGTGAGGCGCCGCCCCTCCCCGGGTGCACAGAATGAAGCTGCGGCGGTCCGTCGGATCGCATACTACCCAAGGAGAAACGGAGGTCATACGCATGGCTGACACATTCGATGAACTGGGGCCGGT
>NZ_JBFTHK010000126.1:0-12509 GCF_056394205.1 Arthrobacter sp. 10T413_2
TCCTTGTCGTGACCTGGACAGCGGAGTTGCTGTGTACTCCTTCATGGCCGGGAGCGCTTGGAACTGCATGACTTGCTGCGACTTGGGGTCATTCGGGCCTCCTTTCTTGCCGTTTGTGTCGGGCGTGGTTGGCCTTGTACCTATTCATGTCCCGGAGTTGGGGTGATKACATGACCTGCGGGAAGTTTCTGGGAGATTTTCTGGTCGTGGATTCGTTCCTTTTGTTGGCAGGGGAGAGGTGGKCGGGCGTTTGTCCGGTAAAGGTTGTGTGGACGTTGTCCACGCCGATGTAAACGTGATGTCGTAGAACACGGGCGACCCTCCCGCCCTGGTCCAGGCGGGGGCCGGAAAGGAGAAGTGATGAACACCCCTCCATACCTGCGCTGGGACGAATCAGGCCGGCAGCAGCTCCTCGCCCGGGCTGAAGCGCTGCTCCAGCGGCGCGGACGGTGCCTGCTCGGAATTGCCGGGGCGCCCGGTGCCGGAAAATCCACCATCTCCGAATGGCTGCTGGAGCACCTGCTCGCCAACCATCCCCGGCAGGTCGCCCTGGTCCCTATGGACGGATATCACCTGGCGCAGTCGCTGCTCGTGTCCCGCGGGCTTGAGCACCGCAAGGGCGCTCCGGACACCTTCGACTGTGCCGGGTACGTCGCGTTGCTCCGCCGGCTGCGCTCAGATATCTCGCGGGAGATCTTCGCACCGGTGTTCCGCCGCGAAGTGAACGAGGCGATCGCCGGGGCCATCGCCGTCCCGCCGGAAACACGCCTGATCATCACCGAAGGCAATTACCTTCTGTTCGACGAGGCCCCATGGAACGAGGTCGCATCTCTCCTGGATGAAACCTGGTTCGTGGAACTCGAACAGGGCGAACGCCTGCGCCGGCTCACCGCCCGGCACCTGCGGTTCGATAAGGACACCGCCATCGCCGAATGGCGTGCAACCGGCAATGACGAACGTAATGCCCGCCTGGTAGCAGCAGGAAGCCAGCGGAGCACACTTGTCATCGAGCACACACCGGCGACCGTCTCGGCGCCCGGCCGGGAGTAAGCGKCCGGGCGCCGGGCCGCCGGCTTCATGGCGTCCCGGCATTATTCACTGCCTGGGGTAGTTACCAGTGGCCACCGAAATGTCGTGTTGCGCTATATGCCAACCGCATTCACCTGGTCCTTTCGGGGTGGGGCTTCCCCGGATCCGAGCATGCGGAGGCGCCAGAAGTGATCTCGTAGAGCGCGCCCGGTCAGGGGAGGTTCCCGGTATCCGTGTCTTCCCCCGGAGGGCGGGGCCGGCGAGTTCCGCACGGTCATCTCCCAACTGCAGGAAGCCTGCCGAGCCCAGGCCTGCAGCGGGTTCGTATCGCAACCCGCCGATTTTGAGCGGCGACTCTATAAGGAGAAATCCAGCCTCGTCCATGGTGAATCCCTGCGTCCATTGAGGCTGGCAGTACGAGCCGATTCGGGCTCCGGTCGTAACCGTGAGGTGGTCCGGGTCGTCATGCCACCAGATGTTGATTTCCTTCCCAGAGAGTTGGAAAATTCAGTTCTGACTTTTCGGGGACCGAGGAACGAGCCACGTCCATGCCTCCAGCATTCGGGGGTGAAGTTTTCGACGATCCTCTTGGCCGGAGTCAACAGAGTCTCCGAAGGCGATATGCCGGAGTTTCTTCCATCGATGTAGTCAACGGAATCACCAGAGAGGCAAAGGCCGGTCTCGCTCGGACCTACATCATCGCGCTGGCTCCGCCGTCTACGACCAGGTGGGATCCCGTGACCCATTTCGCCTCCTCGGAGGCGAGGTAGAGGCCTGCATACGCGACGGCGAGTGGTTCCCCGGGCTTGCCGTCAATCGTGCGCTCGATGATCGGGGCGACCGGTGCGTTCTCGCCGAATTCCTCGAACATCGCGAGTACCGGCGGAGTCGCCATGACACCAGGACTTACGCAATTGACGCGAACGCCGACGGCGACACCCTCGGCGGCGAGCTGCCGAGTCAGAGCGATGACGGCCCCTTTCGCAGCAGCATGGGCGGCCTGCGGCAGGGCCCGGGCACCCTGKATCCCGGCGCCCGAACCGATGTTCACGATCGCACCGCCGACGGCGGCCAGGTGCGGCCAGGCGCTTTGGCAGGCATGCCACACCAGGTCCAGCTCGTTCTGGATGGTGAACCGGTAATCCTCGCCGCTCATCTCGGCGAACGGCGCGAATTTCGGCATGCTGGCGTTGTTGTAGAGCACGTCGATACGGCCGTGGCGTTCGATCGCGCTGGCGACCCAGYGATCGATGTTTTCCCGGTTGCCCAGGTCCAACGGGGCGCTTGATTCGATCGCGCCTCCGTTGGCCTCCACCAGGCGGACCGTCTCCGCTGCTCCGTCGGCATCGAGGTCACAACCGACAACCGTGGCGCCCTCGCGGGCGAACAGGACGGCGGTCACCCGACCCATTCCGCCCCCGATGCCTGTCAACAGAACGACTTTTCCTTCCAGACGACCACCAGCCATGGGTCCTTCTCCATTCAACTCGTCATATGTAGTGGGCCCCATGCAACCACAACGAGGAAGGGGCCGGAGTCCGGAGCGGCCCCATGGTGCAGTCCGTGCACACTTCTGTGCACGGACTGCACCATGGGTCCGCAATCTCCCCACTCCGGCGCCAGAGGGCGCAGGATCAACAGCACGTGTTACACACGACACACCGCATCAAAGGAGATGATGAATGATGAGTATCACCCCCGAGACGTCGACTCGCCCGCTCCCACCCGGCGTCATCCAGTTMGACCTCGAAAAGGCACTCGCGGCGTTCGCCGCCGCGATCGGCGAAGACAATGTCGCAAGCGATGCCGAGTCCCTGCAGGACTTCCAGGATCCCTTTCAGGTTCCCGGCTCCGCCACGAATCTCCCCTCCGCCGTCGTCAGCCCGACGAGCACCGAGGACGTCGAGGCGATCGTTCGGATCGCCAACGAGCACCGCATCCCGTTGTGGCCCATTAGCCGCGGCAAGAACAACGGCTACGGGGGAGCCGCGCCGCAGGTACGCGGCTCCGTGATGCTCTCGTTCCGGAACATGAACTGCGTCCTGGAGATCAACGAGGAGCTCGGCTACGCGGTCGTGGAGCCCGGCGTGAGCTGGTACGACCTGCACGAAGCGATCAAGGCTGGCGGACACAACCTCGTCGCCTCCATCGTGGACATCGGCTGGGGAGGCGTCGTCTCGAACACGCTCGAGCACGGGCTGACCTACATGCCGTACTCGATCGACCAAGCCTCACATTGCGGCTTCGAGGTGGTGCTCCCGAACGGCGACCTCATGCGCACCGGCTCGGGTGCAATGGATAACAACCCGACCTGGCCGCTGTACAAGCGCGGTCTCGGTCCGACGTCGACCGAGATGTTCATGCAGTCGAACTACGKCATTGTCACGAAGATGGGCTACTGGCTGATGCCGAAGCCAGAGGTATACATGCCGCTGTGGCTGCGCGTCTGGGATGAGGCGCAGATGCCCGCCGTGGTCGATGCGCTGCGCGAGCTCATGCTGGCCGGCACTATCGACATGCGCCCGCAGCTGTCGAACACCCTGTGCATGGCCTCGATGCTCACCACCCGTGCAGAGTGGTACACCGGTGAGGGCCCGATGCCGGAGGAGATCATCGACAAGATCGCCAAGGAGATGGGACTGGGCCKGTGGATGATGCGCTTTGCGCTCTACGGCGACGAACCGGTGGTCGACCACAACTTCGCGAAGCTCAAGGCGCGCTTCCTGCAGATCCCGAGCGTGGATCTTATGGGCCAGAAGCACGGGGCAGATGCGTGGGAGACGCTGCCCAACCCGCACGAGCGGGTGCAGATCGGCGTACCGAGCCAGGACCTCTACAAGATGGCCGGCTGGTCCGGCGGCGAGGAGGGCGGCCACGTCGACTTCTCGCCGGTCATCCCGCTCACGGCCCAGCACGCGATCGCCGCGCAGAAACTGATGGCCGAGATGTGCGCCGAGGTGGGCCTTGATTTCCTCGGTGGCATGCTCCCGATCAACGCCAGGTCGACCACGTTCATCAACGTGATCCCCTTCGACACCAAGAACCCGGAGCAGGTCGCCAAGGCGTACGCCCTGGCCAAGCGCATGGTCGCCGAGGCGGGCAAGCGCGGCTACGGCGAATACCGGGCGCACTTGTCCTTCATGGATCTCGCGGCCGACCAGTTCGGCTTCAACGACCACGCACTGCGGCGCTTCAACGAGACGATCAAGGACACGCTCGACCCGAACGGGATCATCGCTCCGGGCAAGTCCGGGATCTGGGGCACCCGCATGCGGGAGGCCGGTTTCCCGCAGGCGTGATGGCGCATCTTCGGGGAGCCCCCGCCCTGCCCAATGGGCAGGTGCCGGGAAGGCTCCGCCTTAACAAACGGGCGGGGTCTTCCCGGCAGGCTCCGGCAGATGCCTGGCATCCCGCGGGGCACAGCCGTGGACCTCGCGAAAGGCTCTGCTGAAGCTTGCCGGATGGCGGTATCCCCACCTCGTCGCGACCGTCGCGATCGTCATTTCCGGGGACCGCCGCAACTCGCTCACGGCACCCTCGAATCGGCGTTCGCGGATCCAGGCCGACACTCCGGTGCCGGAGGCTGCAAAGAGCTTGTGGACGTAGCGCGTGGACACGTAGTGGGCCTGCGCGATCCGCTMTGGCCCGAGTTCCGGGTCATGCAGGTGGTCCATCACGTACCGCTGCATCCGAGCGAACAGTGTCTCAGGTCGGGAGCGCGGATCGGAAGTCTCCTGCGCKCCGTACATGCTGCGAAGCAAGGGCAGCAGCATCTCTGCAGCGCCTTCCCCGTCAGGGCTCAAGAGCCCGCCGCCGCTCGTTGTGGTTCGAGCGAGCTGGACGAGGAACGGGGTTCCCGGCCCAGTGAGCCGTCCCTGACCCGAATCCACCCTCGTCGCGGAACGCCGGGCGATGCCCTCGGCCTGCGCCCCGATGAACCATTTGGGAATGCTGAATACGAGCACCTCGAAACCCTCCCGGCCCTCAAAGGTGGAAGGCCGCGACGTATCGTGGCACGCAATATCACCGGGGCGAAGAGCACAGCTGCGATCGTCCTGTTCGATATGGATCGTGCCCCTGGCCATTAGATACAGCAAGATGCACTCGGGATCGGCGGTCGCGACCATCCGCTGCGTGCGTGCCACCCGGTGCGCAAGTCCTTGGATGGACCGGACCCCGACCGGTCCGACCTGGCCACCGGCCAAACGGGCGTCGAAGGTGGGCGCTCCGACCGATTCGACGTGCATCGGGAAGAAGCGTTCGGCGATTCCCGCCGACCAGTAGTCCCGGCGCTCGGCCGGAGGAACCGACCGGGTATCGAGTACGGAAGTCATCGGTCCACCTCGGATGAGGTTCCGTGATAGATCTGCGGTGCAGCCAAGCACATGCCGAGCAGGGGAGGGCGGGCGTTGCCGTGGGCCCCGGGCTGGATCGKATTCGTGGGCGCCGGGTCGATTCCGGGCGACGCCGATGCTGCCGGCGATTGGAGGCCCCGACAGCCCGCGACAACCGAGCTCACCGCCAAGCCCCTGGCCTGGGCTGAATCTCCGGATTCCACTACCTCCGTGGCAAAGGAAGGAGTCACGGCACCTCCTAGATGATTCGATCCGTTTCGTACTGAGTGTAAGGCGCGTCACAATTCGATGCAAATATATGCGCGGGTACCTTGCGATACCCGGAGTGGCGAATCGCGCACACCTAATCGTGTACGTTTCGTATTGGATGGCTAAGCACGTATGGTTGACCCATGGCAATCAGAAGCGAAGAAAGCCGTCGGGCCATTTTGGAAGCAACCATGAAGTTGCTCGAAGATGCGGGGCCTGACGGATTTACGGTGCAAAAGCTCTCGATCGAGCGCATTGCCCGTGAGGCCGGAGTCAGCAAGACCACTATCTACAGGTGGTGGTCGAGCAAGGTTGCCRTGGTTATCGATACATTCCTGGACAACCATGTCGCGCGTACTCCGGTGCGCCAGGATGTCCCTGCGATCGACGCGCTTCGTGAGCACATGGCCTCACTTGCGGAGGTCTACGCGGGCAATGAGGGGCGGCTCGTGGCGCAACTCATCGGTGAGTGCCAGGGCGACGAGGCAGCGATGGCTGAATTCAAGAAACATTTCTGGACTCCGCGCGCGCTGGTCGTTACATCCCTGGTTGAACGGGCCATAAACGAGGGGTCGATGCGCAAAAATCTCGACGCCCAGCTCGTCACGGAGCTGCTCTATGCCCCCGTGTACTTCCGCCTGTTGTTCCAATCGGGCCCCCTCGACGCCAAAGCCACCGATGCCATCATGCAGACGGCACTTGAAGGGCTTGCTGCAGGGTAGCGGCCCCAAGTATTACTTGTGTTCCGTCCGGGCCCATGGGCCCGATCGGCTCCGTGACTGAAGAATTGACCCTATAACCTTGGGTTGCCGCGGCATGTTGGGCGAATAGCATGCCGGTGCTGGCTTTAGCCGTGGCGCAGCCCGGCGCCCGCGTTGAGTGGCGTGCACCTATTTGAGGGTGCGCAAGAAGTTTTCGGCGGCGGTCCGGTAGGCGGCGACGCTCTGTCATCGCCTGCGACCACCGTGGCCTCTTTGCGACATGCTCGTGGCGCCCTTTGCCTCCCTAATTTCCCTTCCATGTGTCCGGTGTGGGCCTGGGAGGCTTTGGCCCTGTGTAATACGATACGGTTCGTATATATTGGATTTAACGTTAGATGTAGGAGTCTGACCCTGATCTGTCCCTGCCCGTGGAGCCAGCCCGTTAGGGAAGCCGTCCACACTGAGAGGAAACATCATCGTGAAAACCGCCATCGCGCCGAATGACGCGGTCGTCGTCGCCTATCGCAGGACACCGATCGGCCGTGCCCGCAAGGGATCGCTGGCCGGGGAGCGCCCCGAAGACCTCGCGCTGGCAGCCATCCGGGGAGTGCTCTCGGCAGTTCCGCAGGTTGACTCCGCCGAGTTTGCGGACGCCTACGTGGGGTGCGCGGTACCGCAGGGCGCGCAGGGCGACAACATTGGTCGCCGCATCATGGTTCTTGCAGGGATGGACAGCGTCCCCGCGGTTACTGTGAACCGTTTCTGCGCGTCCTCGTTGCAGGCCRCCGCGATGGCGGCCCAGGCTGTTCGGGCTGGCGACGGGGACGCGTTCCTGGTTGCGGGCGTCGAATCGACCACCTCGACACCGCCCGTGGTTGAATCACCCCACCCCGCCTTCGCGGACGCGGCACGGCGTGCCGATGKCATCTTCGAATCCGGCCAGCCGTGGGCCGACCCCCGGGATCACGGGGAGCTGCCCGATGTGTACCTCTCTATGGGCAAGACCGCCGAGTTCGTGGCCCGTCAAACCGGCACCACGCGCCGCGACMAGGACGAATGGGCTCTGGTGTCCCAGTTCCGCGCGGAACGGGCGATGGTGTCCGGGTACTTCGCGCGCGAGATCGTGCCGGTGGCCACGGCTGCCGGCACGGTGGTGCGCGCCGATGACGGCCCGCGTCCGGGCACCACCCTGGAGGCCCTCTCGAGCCTCAAACCGGTGTTCCACGAGTCCGGAACCGTCACCGCGGGCAACGCCAGCCCGCTCAACGACGGCGCGTCAGCCTTGGTGGTGATGAGCGCCCGGCGCGCGGGCGAATTGGGGTTGAAGCCGCTGGCCCGCATCCTGGGCAGTGCCGCAAGCGGCCTCTCGCCGGAAATCATGGGACTGGGTCCGGTGGACGCATCCCGCCGCCTGCTGGATCGCTTGGGCCTGTCGATGGGTGACATCGACATCGTCGAGCTGAACGAGGCCTTTGCCGMCCAAGTGGTTCCCGTGGTGCGGAAGCTGGGCGCAGATCCCGAGCGGGTCAACCCGTTTGGCGGGGCGATCGCCTTGGGMCACCCCTTCGGTGCGACCGGCGTGCGGCTGGTCGGAACGCTCATCAACGGACTGCAAACCAAGGACGGATCGCTCGGCCTGGCGACGCTCTGCGTGGGCGGCGGCCAGGGCATGGCGATGGTAGTGGAAAGGCTGTCGTGAACCAGTCATCGATCATTGCCGACCCGGCCCGCTCGATGCTGGCCGCCGACCGGAGCCTGGAAGGCCTCGGCATCCAGGTGCTGCGCGCCAGCGAAGGCCGTGCCACGGCAGTCCTCAGGATCACACCCGGTATGGCGAACGGACACGGGATCGCCCACGGTGGATTGGTCTTCGCGCTGGCAGACACAGCGTTCGCCATGGCCGCAAACACGTTTGGCGCCGGAATCGCGACCGCCGAGGCTTCCATCTCCTATATTTCCCCGGCCCGCATCTCGGAGGAGCTGGTCGCCTCCGCTGAAGTGACCTTCCACGAAGGCCGCCGGATGATTGTGGATGTTGTGGTGCGGGCGGGGGAGCGGACTGTCGCCATCTACCGCGGAACAGGCAGGGCCCTGCGCCCGGCGGACTGAGGCTTCTCAAACAGCTGCCGGTTTGGGGCGGCAAGGCATACGCGTGTGCCCGGGCTCCAGGTCGGAGTCCGGGCACACGTGTATTTGTACCAAGGTTGCCGCGCCGGCCCCCGCCACGGGTGGGGCCCGGCGCGGCGCAGGTGTCAGCTCTTGGATGCCTTCGGGCCGGCGGTCGCCAGCTTGTCGGCGATGCCCATGAGGACCGGTGACCCGGTCGCGGCAATCAGCAGGCCCTGGACCGGGCGCTTGAKCTTTACCGATACAGGTTCCTTGCCCCCCGCAAGGACCGCTTCGCGTCCCATGGCCGGGTTCTTGTGGCACCGGACCGGAACGTTGAAGATCAGGCGGCGCAGGCATGAGTTGTCGTGGTCGCACCACACAATTTGACCCTGTCGTCCCTGKAGGACCTTGTTAGGGAATTCCGGATCGGCCAGCATCTGCCGGGCCAGCATGATTCCGTCTGCGAACCCGGCGGTGATGGCATCTGCAYACTGTTGCGGGTCATAGGTGCTGCTGAGAAGCAATGGGACCTGGGGCATGGCGGCCCGGAATGCCTGCGGCTCTCCGTGCTCCAAAATGGCGCCTGAGTGGGAGGTGACGTTGTTGTCCATCGACTCGTAGTTMGCATCGCTCAGGGCGATATATCCCACGCCTTCCTTTTCAATGATCGCTGCAATTTCGGCGAACCCTTCGGGTCCCTGGCCATCGGGAAGGTGGTCGTTGGTGCTCATCCTGAGGCCCACCGGATAGTMTGTTCCGACTTCGGCCCGGATCGCCCGAATCGTGTCCGTGAGGATGCGGGCGCGGTTTTCGGCGCTGCCGCCGTATTCGTCCGTCCTCCAGTTGGTGCGCGGTGAGAGGAAGGAGGAATAGAGGTAGCGCATGTGTGCGCCCAGCTCGATGCCGTCGAAGCCGGCCGCCTTGGCACGCCGCACTGCGGCGACGGCCTGCTCCTGGACCTCGAGGATTTCCTCCTTGGTGATCTCCTCCGGCGTCGGGTTCGTTCGGCCGCCGGGAATGTAGAAACCGTGCGGCAGGCGGGGTGCGGCCATGCGGACGGGCTTCGGGCTCGCGGCCCTAGTGGGCCGGCCCTCGCCCGGCACGCCCMTGGCGCCGAAGCTCGGGAAGATCTGGGCGAAGATGGGTACATCGTGCTCGTGCACGGCATCGACCATGCGCCGCAGACCGGGAATGAACTCGTCCCGGTCGAAACGCATCAGGGGCTGGAACGGTGCCTCTTGGTTCCCGCGCTCGGTGGCCACGCCTCCACCGATGATCAGCAGCCCTGCGCCGCCGCGTGCCCGCGTAGTGAGGAACGCGATGGTCTGATCGCTGGGATGGCCGTCCTTCGTCGGCTGAAGTACGGCCATCGGACTGAGCACAAAGCGGTTCTTGATTGTCAGGCCGTCGATTTTCCAGGGGCTGGAAAGCACTTCGGCGACGGTTGCTGTCTCGGGGGACATTTATTCTCCTTGGTTTTCAGTTGGACCGGGATGAAATGATTCATCCAAAATTGACATTCGACTCGGCGCGTATCGTATCGTGATGAGCGCGTGTCGCAATGGAACGGCGAAAGTAGCGGAAACCGGACCAGGCCTCAGAACCTGTCTCGGACGTGGCGTTCCCGACCGTAGAGCGACACCACAGCAAGGATGATGACGCCAAAGACGATGCGGCTCTGGGCTTCCGTCAGCCCATTGCTGACGATGATCGTTGACAAGAGGGTGAGAGTGAGTGCGCCCAGCAGCGTCCGGGTGTAGCTGCCGCGAATCGAGCCGAAGATCGAGCMGCCGACGAGGACCGCGGCCAGGCCGGAGAACAGGTAGGGTTCCCCGATGGTTTGCGACGATCCCGCGCCGAAGGATGCGATGAAGATGCCGGCAACCCCGGCCAGGGCTCCGGAGGCTGCAAAGACCATGGTCCACACGGAAGCGGTCCKGACTCTTGCCAATTGAGCGGCCCGGAAATTGATTCCCGTCGCGTAGAAGCGACGTCCCGCCGCGGTGCGATTGAGGAAAAGCCACATTCCCACCCCGCAGAGAAGCACGATCAGGATGATCGGGGGGAATGGCAGGMCAAGGGTGGTCCCCCTTAGGCTGGCCAGGGAACGCAGCGCCTCCGGCGGGGCGGAGGAATAGTCACCGTCGGCGAGGAACAGGGTCGCGCCCGTGATGGCCGCGCCGGTGCCCAGCGTGACGACCAGTGGCTGGACCGCGAAGCGGTGGCAGATCCAGCCGATCAGGGCTCCGACGCCGCCGCAGACCACGACTGTGATCAGCAKGGCTACGACCGCAGGGACCCCGAGCTTACCCGCGACGTTCGCCGCCATGAATGTACCGAAAAGGATGTAACCCGGCGCCGCCAGGTCGAGCCCGCCCAGGATCACCACAAGCGTCTGGCCCATGGCTGCCAGGGCCAGCAGGGACGTGATGACCAGTATCGAGGTGATTGACCTGGGGTTTGCGATTGCCGGTATGGTGATCACCAGCCAGGCCGCCAGGGCCAGCACGACAAGGACCTGCAGGGCCGGTACCTCGAAGACCCAGGCCCTGAACCTGGTCCAGGGCCTGGGCTGGACCGCCGGTGCCTGGGTTTTTGGTGCGGGGGACAGGGTGTCACTGCTCATGATGCGTTCCTCTTCAAGCGGGGGGCCAGCAGCGTCGCGCCCAGCACGACGCCAACGACGAGGACGGCGCCGTAGGCAAATTGGATGAGGCTGGGTGCCACGCCCGAGGCCGTGAGCAACTGTTGCAGCAGATAGATGGAGACCGCCCCGAAGAGGGCACCCAACAGCCCGCCGCGGCCGCCGGCCAGGCTCGTTCCGCCCAGCACGGCCGCGGCGAGCCCCAGCAGGGCATAGGTGGAGGCGAGCGAAGACTGCGATGACTGCACGATAGCCGTCAGGGCGATTCCCGCGATTCCGGCGAACAGGCCGCCGAGGGTATAGGCCAGGATCCKGATTGCCTTGATGTTCACGCCGGAACCGTAGGCTGAAACATCACTCTCGCCGGTCGCGAGKAGATTGCTGACGAAGGCCGTGCGGCGCAGGGCGAACCAAATCAGCCCGGCGACGCCGATGGTCAGGACAGCGCCCGGGACGATGCCGATGCCCCCGGCGAAGACCTCCGTCCAATTATTCGGGGCGGCCACCGGATTCTGGGCGATGGTCAGCGACAGGCCAACGAGCAGGAACAGCATCCCGGTGGTTGCGACCACCGGATGCAGGCGCACGACGGCGACCAGGATTCCGTTCAGGGCTCCGATTCCGGCGGCCACCGCCAGGATGATGGGTGCCGCGAGATGCCAGTTGCCCAGCCCCGCGGGAATGAGGATGGCGACGAACAGGCAGTTGACGAAGGTGGCCAGGGGACCGACAGAAATGTCAATGCCACCGGCGAGGATCGAGGGCGTGGAGGCGAATCCCACCAGCACGAACGGCGCCAGCGTTGCCAGGGTGCCGGGGAGACGCGCGGGGGAGAGGAAGGACGGTGAGACGATCAGGTTCAACACCAGCAGCACCAGTGCGAGCAGCAAGGCAAAGGCGAAAGGCCAGCGCTGGAACAGGKRGAGGACGCGGTTCATGTATGCACCTCTGATTTCTGGCCGAAGTATGCGGCGACGATGGACTCGGTGGAAAGCTYGGAATGGGGGATCTCGGCAAACACTGATTGGTCGCGGAAAACCAGGACGCGGTCTGCGAGGTCGACGAGTTCGTCGACCTCGCTGGAGAGGACCACGACGCTCATGCCTTCGGCACTGAGCCGGTCCAGGATTGCGTAGATCTCCCGCTTGGTCCCGATGTCGACCCCTCGCGTGGGGTCGTTAAGCAGCAGGACCCTGGGGTCCGTGGCAAGCCAGCGGGCCAGCAGCACCTTCTGCTGGTTGCCGCCGGACAGGGTTGAAATTGCATCCTGCGCGGCGCCGAAGCGCAGTGACAAGGACCGAGCGAACGCATCGAACCGCCTGGCGATGCTGCGGGTGTCCAGCAACCCGCAGCGACGGTCCTCCCCCAGGGTCGGGAGTGCGAAGTTCTCCCGGATCGACATGGACTCGAACAGTGACTCAC
>NZ_JBFTHK010000127.1:0-12345 GCF_056394205.1 Arthrobacter sp. 10T413_2
GCCCTTGAGGGACTGGGGGCCGCGCCGGGAACGAGGAGGAACCGATGGACCCGCAGGATAAKGGCGCTGCCGCTGATTTTCCGGCCGCCGGCCAAGATGTGTACCTGCCGTTCGGCGGCACAGACCCGGACTTCTACATCCCGGCCGACCATGAGCGGAAATCCGGCGGCATCTCCCGCTGGTTCCGGATGCTGCCTGTGTTCGGACGCCGGCGCCCCTGACGCTGTCCCGTCCGGCCGCGCTTCGGTGTCCGTCCGGCTAGTTTCCCTAGCCGCCCACTAGTTTCCGCGCGGCCGCCGAGTGCTCCGCGATGAGCCCGGCGATATCCAGCCCTGGAATCTGCCCGTCGACCACGCGCCACTGGCCACCCACCATGACGCGGTCGGCCCGGTCCGCCCCGCAGAGCAAGAGCGCGGCCAGCGGGTCGTGGCTGCCGGAGAACCGCAGTTCGTCAAGCCGGAAGAGGGCCAGGTCGGCCTGCATCCCGGGCGCCAGTTGGCCCAGGTCCGGCCGGCCGAGGGCCGCGGCCGACCCCCGGGTGGCCCACCCCAGGGCCCGTTCCACCGGCACCTGGGCGCCGTACCGCAGGCGCTGCAGATACAGTGCCTGCCGCGCCTCAAGGATCATGTTTGAGGCATCGTTCGACGCCGAACCATCCACGCCCAGTCCCACCGGGACGCCGGCATCCTCAAGCTCAATCACCCGAGCGGTGCCCGATGCCAGCCGCATATTGGAGGTGGCGCAATGTGCGACGGCGGTCCCTGCGGCTCCCAGCGCCGCAATCTCGGCGTCGCTGAAGTGAATGCCGTGCCCCAGCCAGGTCCTGCCGCTGAGCCAGCCGACACTGTCCAGGTACTCCACAGTGCGCAGTCCGAATTTMTCCCGGCAGAACTCCTCCTCATCCAGCGTCTCGGCGAGATGGKTGTGGAGCCGGACATCCAGACGCTCGGCCATGGCGGCGCTGTCGGACATGATCTCCTGCGTCACGGAAAACGGTGAACACGGGGCGAGGGCTATCTGGATGACGGCGCCGTCGCCCCGTTCGTGGTACTCGCCGATGAGCCTCTCGCTGTCCGTCAGGATGACGTCCGCCGCCTGCACGGTGGACTGCGGCGGCAGGCCTCCGTCGTCCTCCCCGAGGGTCATCGACCCCCGGGTGAGGGTCGCCCGCATTCCCAGCCTCCGGACCGCGCGGACCTCGATGTCGATGGCGTCTTCCAGGCCGGAGGGGAAGAGGTAGTGGTGGTCCGCGGCCGTGGTGCAGCCGGAAAGCAGGAGTTCTGCCAGGGCAACGGTGGCTGCCAGCTCCAGGTCCCGGGGGGTGAGCCGCGCCCATACCGGATATAGCTTCTGCAGCCACGGGAACAAGGGGGCATTTGCCACCGGGCCCCAGGCTCGGGTGAGCGTCTGGTAGAAGTGGTGATGGGTGTTGATCAGACCGGGCAGCAGGACGTGGTTGCCGGCGTCGAACGTTTCCTGGCACGGTGCCGACGGCTGCTGGCCGGCGGCCAGAACTTCGACGATGATTCCGCCGCTCACCACGATTCCGCCCGAGGCGTCGAGGGCGTTGGCGGTGAAAGCTCCAAGGGGATTGCGGATCCAAAGGCGGGAGCCGGAGGGGCGCGTGGGCATGGCAGGTTTCCTGTCTGAGCGTAGGGACGAAGGCCAGCTCAGTGTGGGCCTGTCTGCTGATCMAGGCGTCCGGCTCAAGGCGCCGGTTGGAGATCAGGCTAGGTTGGCGGAGGCGTGCCCGTCAACAGTGCGCAGTGTGAAAACTCGGAAATCAGAATTTCACATCACGAAACCAAGATTCCAAAAATACATGGCGCAGCTCACGTTTCGCTGCTAGTCTGGATTTTGCCAAAGGCGGGCCCCGGTCTCCGGAGAAGCTATCTACCAGGCGCAAGTACACCTTCAAAAGCACGCGCTGAAGCCTGGTAACCGTCGCGACTGGTCATTGCGTCCCATTCGTCGGACCGGCTTCCACAGCACAAAGGGAGCCGCATCATGAGCGCCACCGCCACAGCCMAGGCATATCTGGCCAGGTCCATTGAGCTGGCCACGGCCAACGTCCTGAACAACGGCGGACCGTTCGGTGCCGTCGTTGTCACCGCGGACGGACAGGCGTTCGACGGCGTCAACCGCGTCACCGCCCTGAACGACCCCACCGCGCACGCCGAAGTCACCGCGATCCGCCGCGCGTGCAGCGAACTTGGCACCTTCGCCCTCACMGGAGCCATCCTTTACAGCAGCTGTGAGCCCTGCCCCATGTGCTTGGCGTCCGCGCTGTGGGCGCGGGTTTCGCGGGTGGTCTTCGCCGCGGACCGGCATGACGCCGCGTCCGTGGGTTTCGACGACGCCGTGTTCTATGAATTCTTCGAAAACGACCAGCGCGACGCCCTGATGCCTGTGGGCAAACTGGAACTTCACGAMCCGCAGGCGCCGGCCGTCCTGGAACCCTTCACAACATGGAATGCCCTTGATTCCCGAATTGACTACTAAGGTCCTTCCACCGGCCCATGACGGGCACAAGAATATGGACATCATCGCCGCACCGGGAAAGAGGGGGCAGCAATGCTGGAACTGATGCCGTCATTGCAGGAATGGCAGGCCGCCGTCAGCGGGCAGCGGTGCGCCGTGGCCACAGTGGTAGGGGCGGCAGGTTCCGTTCCCCGGCCGCTCGGAACGTCCATGATTGTGTCCGAGGCCGGCGAGGTCCTGGGCAGCCTGTCGGGCGGCTGCGTCGAAGGTGCCGTGGTGGAGTCGGCGTTGGAGGCCATGCGCGACGGCGGCACCCGCCGTGAAGTTTTCGGCTACAGCGCCGAAGACGCGTTCGCCGCCGGGCTCACCTGCGGCGGCGAACTGGAAATCCACATCGAACCGCTGGGTACGGAACCAGGCACCTTGCAGCGTGAAAGCCTGGCCGCCCTTGGAGCCCGCGGACCCGCAATGCCTGTGGCACTGATCCGCAGGGTCGACGCGCACGGCGGCGGCGCCGTCGTTATCCCGGAGCCCGCCGCCTACCAGGCCGAAACCTGCCCCGAGCTGGCCCTGCTGCTGGGCCTGTCCGGCGGGGGCGGCCCGGCGGGCCGCGCGCTCGTGCAGGCCGCAGCCGCCCAGCTGGAGCCGCTGCTGCGCCGGGGACRGACCGGCCTGGTCCGGCTCGCCCCGCAGGACGGCTGCCTGTCCGGCCCCGCAGCCGAGCGGGCCTCCGGACCGGCGGCTGGCGTCCGGGAGGCTCCGGCCACGAACAACGAGCCTATAACCCTCTTGGTGCAGAGCCGGCGCCCGCCGGCACGGCTGCTGATCTTCGGCGCCAACGACTTCGGCGCGGCGCTGCTGCCGGCCGCCAAGCTACTCGGATACGACGTGACGCTCTGTGATGCCCGCCCGGCCTTCGCGGCCCAGGACAGGTTCGCCGGCGCCGACCAGGTGGTCACCGCGTGGCCCCACCGCTACCTCGCGCAGGAAGCCGCGGCGCGAAGGATCGACGCCCGAACCGTGGTCTGCATCCTCACACACGACCCCAAGTTCGACATTCCGCTGCTTGAAACCGCTCTGGGACTCGAGGTGGCCTATATAGGTGCGATGGGATCGCGGCGCAGCCACCAGCAGCGGGCCGATTCCCTCCTCGCCGCCGGGGTGCCCGCCGGGGAGCTGTCCCGGCTGCATTCGCCGATCGGCCTCGACCTCGGAGCCGTCACGCCGGCCGAGGTGGCAGTCTCCATCATGGCGGAGGTCCTGGCGCGCCGCGGACACGGCCCGGACCGCGGCGGCACAGCTTCGGCCGGAATGTCCCGGTCAAATAGTCCCTCGGCCCAGTGCATGTCCCTGAAGGACGGTGCGGGTCCGATCCACCACCGGGGCGGCKGCTCCGCGGCCCCGCAAGCCGCAACCCTGACCCGCTCACCCCGGCAGCACCAGGAGACACGATGGATATGAACACCATCGAAGCGGTGGTCCGCACCGGGGATCCCGGCGAGTGGCGCATCGGGGATGCCTGGCTGGCCGGCGGCACCGTCCTGTTCTCTTACGGCAGCTTCGCCTTCGGCAAGGAGCCGCTCCGGCGGCTGCTGGACCTCAGCGCCACCAACTGGCCCGCCCTCACGGTGACCGACTCGGGCATCGAGATCGCGGCCACGTGCACGGTTGCACAACTGTACGCACTCCCGGATTCGGACGCGCTGGCCCTTGTTGCAGGGAGGAACCGGGGGGAAGTGGTCCCCCGCGCAGCCGCCTGGCCGGCCTTGGACCTGATCCGTCCCTGCTGCGACTCCTTTGTGGCCTCCTTCAAGGTCTGGAACATGTCCACAGTGGGCGGCAACCTGTGCACCTCGCTGCCGGCCGGCCCCATGATCTCGCTTTGTGCCGCGCTCGACGGCACGGYCACCATTTTCGGCCCCGGCGGCGTCGGCCCCGGCGGCGCCAGCCGCACCGTGCCGGTGGCCGAGTTCGTTACGGGGGACGCGAAGAACTGTCTGGCCGCCGGCGAGCTCCTCCGCAGCATCCACCTCCCGGCGTCGGTCCTGTCCTCAAGGGTGGCCTTCCGCCGGTTGTCTCTGAGCAACCTGGGGCGGTCCGGCGTGCTGTTGATCGGACGGTCCGACGCCGACGGCACACTGGTCCTGACCGTCACGGCGGCCACCAAACGGCCCGTGCAGCTGCGCATCACGGCGGCCCGGGGAGCAGGCCCATCGGCGGCGGCCCTGGCCGCCGCCCTCGAGGCTGCGATCCCGGACGTGCTCTATCACGATGACATCCACGGGCTGCCGGCCTGGCGGAAGGACATGACGTACCGGCTCGCAGAGGAAATCCGKGCGGAGCTGGCTGCGCCTGAAGGGGTTGCCCCGGCCCGAGTCTCCGGCGACTTCTGGCCGCCAAGGCGCACTCCCGGCCCCACCGCGCCAACACCGGAACAGCCACAGCAGGAAGGGCGCTGATCATGGCCAACGACACCAGCCKCACCGACAGCAGCCGCATCGTTGTCAACGGGACTGCGGCAGCGGACAGCCCGCGGCCGGGCCAGTGCCTCCGGACGTTCCTGCGGGAACAGGGCGCCCTCGGCGTCAAGAAGGGCTGCGACGGCGGCGACTGCGGGGCCTGCACGGTCCACGTGGACGGAACCCCGGTGCACAGCTGCATCTACCCGGCCGTCCGGGCAGAGGGACGAGCCGTCTCCACGATCGAAGGGCTGGCTGCCACCTGTGACCCCGGCGGACCTGACACTCCCGGCGGCGGCGCCGCCCGGACCGCCGCACTCCACCCGATGCAGCAGCAGTTCCTGGACCGGCAGGGCTTCCAGTGCGGTTTCTRCACGGCGGGCATGGTGATGACGGCGGCCACCTTCGACGACGAGCAGAAGGCGAACCTGCCGCGGAACCTCAAGGGCAACCTGTGCCGCTGCACCGGCTACCGCGCCATCGAGGACGCCGTCTGCGGGCCGGAGGGGCACCCCGACGCCGCAGGTCCGGGATCCGGGGTCGCCGGACCAAGCCAGCCGGCACCGCGTCCCGGACAAATGGGCGATGACGTTCCGGCACCCGCCAGCCTCGCCGTCGTCACGGGACAGGCCCGCTACACCCTGGACGTCCCCGCCGACGAAATGCCCGGACTCCTGCACCTGAAACTGCTGCGCTCCCCGCACGCCCACGCCCGGGTGGTCGCCATCGATAAGTCCGCAGCGTTGCAGGTCCCCGGAGTCGTGGCCGTCCTCACCCATGAGGACGCCCCGGCACAGCTGTTTTCCACGGMTCAGCACGAGCACTACACCGACGACCCGGATGACACCCGGGTCCTCGACGACGTCGTGCGGTTCATCGGGCAAAAGGTCGCCGCCGTCGTAGCTGTTTCTGTTGCCGCGGCGGAAGTCGGAGTCCGCGCCCTGGCCGTTGAATACGAGGTCCTGCAGGCCGTCTTCACTCCCGAAGACGCGATGCACCCGGGAGCGCCGGCGATCCACGGGKACAAGGACGCCCTCGCAGCCCGCATCGGCAGGCCGGAGCAGAACGTCGTGGCCGAACTGCACTCCGAGCTGGGTGACGTCGCCGCGTCCTTCGCCACCGCGGACTTCATCCACGAGCAGACCTACCGGACCCAGCGGGTTCAGCACACCGCACTGGAGACCCACGCCGCCATCGCCTCGATCGATGACGATGGACGGCTGCAGGTCCGCACCTCCAGCCAGGTGCCCYTCCTGGTCCGGCGCACCCTGGGCCGCGTCTTCGGCCTGCCGGAAGAACGGATCCGGGTGGTGGCCGGCCGCGTTGGCGGCGGCTTCGGCGGGAAGCAGGAAGTCCTCACCGAGGACATCGTGGCCCTCGCCGCGCTGAAACTGCGACGCCCGGTGCAGCTTGAGTTCACCCGCACCGAGCAGTTCACGGCCGCCACCACCCGGCACCCGTTCACTATCCACCTCAAGGCCGCCGCCAGCAACGAGGGCAAACTGACGGCGCTGCAACTGGACGTGCTGACCAACGCCGGCGCCTATGGCAACCATTCCGTGGGCGTGATGTTCCACGGCTGTGGCGAATCCCTGGCCGTGTACAACTGCGCCAACAAGAAAGTGGATGCCCACGCCGTGTATACCAACACGGTGCCGTCCGGCGCGTTCCGCGGCTACGGGCTGAGCCAGGTAATCTTCGCCATCGAATCCGGCATGGACGAGCTCGCGGCCGGGATCGGCATGGACCCCATGGAATTCCGCCGCCGCAACATGGTCCGCGAGGGCGACGACATGCTCTCCACCCAGCCTGACCCCGAAGAGGACGTGCTTTACGGCAGCTACGGCCTGGACCAGTGCACCCGGCTGGTGCAGGATGCTCTGGACCGCGGCCGGGAACGCTACCGGGCCGCCGGACTCGAGGACCTCGGCCCGGGCTGGGTCACGGGGGAGGGCTCCGCCCTGTCCATGATCGACACCGTCCCGCCGCGCGGCCACTTTGCCCACTCACGGCTCCGGCTCCTGCCCGACGGGACCTACGCCGCCGCCGTCGGGACKGCCGAATTCGGCAACGGCACCACCACCGTCCACGCCCAGCTCGCCGCCTCCGCCCTGTCCACCACCGCCGCCCGCGTCACTGTGCGGCAGTCCGACACCGACCTCGTCGACCACGACTCCGGTGCGTTCGGCTCGGCAGGCACCGTGGTGGCCGGGAAGGCCACCCTCGCCGCCGCCGAGGACCTCGCCGTGCGCATCCGCGCCTTCGCCGCCGGACTCCGGCAGATCCCCGCCGCCGGATGCGTGCTGGAGACGGACGCCGTAGTCTGCGAGGGAACCCGGGTGCCGCTGACGGAAATTTACGACGCCGCCGAACGCGCCGGCGTCGAACTCGCCGCCGAGGGCCATTGGGGCGGAACGCCGCGCTCCGTGGCGTTCAACGTCCAGGGTTTCCGGGTGGCCGTGAACACCGGGACCGGTGAGCTGCGGATCCTGCAAAGCGTCCAGGCGGCCGACGCCGGCGTGGTGGTCAACCCGCGCCAGTGCCGCGGCCAGATCGAAGGCGGCATCGCGCAGGCCCTGGGCGCCGCGCTGTACGAGGAAGTCAGGGTGGACGACGCCGGCCGGGTCACCACGGACATCCTCCGGCAGTACCACATCCCCTCCTTCGCTGACGTGCCGCGCAGCGAGGTGTACTTCGCCGACACCAGCGACAAACTGGGCCCGCTCGGCGCCAAGTCCATGAGCGAGAGCCCCTTCAACCCGGTGGCGCCGGCGCTCGCGAACGCCATTCGGAACGCCACCGGCCTACGGTTCTCCGAGCTGCCCATCTCCCGCGACAAGATCTACCTGGGCCTGAAGGAAGCCGGGCTKGTCCCCTCCCTCGACAGCCCTGACGGCCTATAGTCGGATGATGGAACAGCGAATGTTGGGCAAGACCGGACGGAACGTGTCGATCGTCGGGTTGGGGACCTGGCAGCTTGGCGCGGACTGGGGCAACGTGGACCCCGCGCAGGCGCAGGCCGTTCTCGCCGCCGCGGCGGAAGCCGGCGTCACCTTCTTCGACACCGCCGACGTTTACGGCGACGGGCGCAGCGAGCAGGCCATCGGAACGTTCCTGGCGGACAACCCCGGTCTGGACATCACCGTGGCCACCAAGATGGGCCGGCGGGTGGAACAGGCGCCGGAAAACTACAACCTGGCCAACTTCCGCGAATGGACGGACCGCTCCCGGCGGAACCTGGGGATGGACTGCCTGGATCTGGTCCAGCTGCATTGCCCGCCCACCGCCGTGTACAGCAGCGCCGAAGTCTACGACGCACTGGACACCCTCGTGGCCGACGGYGCCATCCGGAACTACGGCGTCAGCGTCGAGCGCACCGACGAGGCGCTGGAAGCCATCCGTCACCCGGGCACGGCCACCGTGCAGATCATCTTCAACGCCTTCCGGCTCAAGCCCCTGGATGAGGTTCTTCCCGCCGCACAGGCAGCCGGTGTGGGCATCATTGCCCGCGTGCCGCTCGCTTCCGGGCTGCTTTCCGGCAAGTACACCAAGGACACGTCCTTCGCGGAGAACGACCACCGGAACTACAACCGCACCGGCTCCGCCTTCGACGTCGGGGAGACCTTCTCCGGTGTGGACTTTGAACAGGGCCTCAAAGCAGTGGCTGAGTTCGAGGAACTGGTGCCCGACGGCGTCAGCACCGCCCAGGCCGCGATTGCCTGGATCGCGGCGCAGGACGGCGTCAGCACGGTGATCCCGGGGGCCCGGAACGTAGACCAGGCGCGCTCCAACGCCGCCGCCGCGGGCGTCAGCGGCATTGACGCAACTTTCGACGTCGGCGTCCGGGAAATCTATGACCGCTACTTCCGCGAATCGATCCACCCCCGCTGGTAGCAGCTCTTGTATGGACAGTCACGGATTAGCCTTCCGGATACCACACCCGCACTCCCTCAACGCGTGCGAAGGGRGTCAGGGTGTGGGGTTTGGCAGACTTTTCCGTCATGATGTCCAGCACCCCGACATTCCGGACCAGGAGCGCGTCACCGATCAGAGAGCGGTGGCAGCGCCACGGGACGGCTTCGGMGCACATGACCGCCAAATTGTTGGTYCGCCCGCGTTCCATCAGCTGGGCGATGGCCGCTGCAAATTCCTCGGTCTGCATGTAGTCGGCGTACCCCCGGAACGACGCGTTTCGCCAAGCACCGTTGGTACTGTCTTTCTTGGGGTGCCGCAGCCCGCCGAGGGATTCCATCCGCCGGTAGGTGATTCCATTGGCACGCACGCTCGCGGCCAGGGCGTCCCCATTGAACTGCGGATTGTGCCGCGACTTCGGGACGGTGCGGACATCGATCAGCTTCTTGACGCCGTGCGCCTTCAGGATGCCGATGAATTCGTCGATGGGATGAGTGGAGTGCCCCACCGTGAAGATGGTCATGTCCGTCATGTCCCTATGCTAAGGCGGCAAGGAAGCCCATGCCGGCGGCGAAGCGGGCCGGATATTCTGATTGACCTACCAGCTGTTAACGGAACGGGCATGGAATGACTGCATCCTCCATCAATGCCTTCATTGACCGGCTCGCTTCGGTGGAAACAGGGCCCTGGTGCAACAACTTCTTCGATCACGCCATCCCGGGGAACGCGCAGCGCCGGCAGAACCTGGGTCTCTATCTGCAGGAGATGCTGGACCGCTCCCCTCAGGTGTTGCTGGTGGGTGAGGCGCCCGGTTTCCGGGGCATGCGGATCACCGGCGTGCCCTTCACCAACCGCGCCATGTTGGAGGGGCCCGCCGACGGCTTCGGGCTCTTCGGGCCGGGAAAGGGCTACGTGCTGCCGGCGGAGGCCGCCGGGGTCGCAGCGGAGCCGACCGCAACGGTGATGTGGGAAGTCCTGGCCGAGCTGGACTTCCTTCCCCTGTTATGGAGCGCCTGCCCGTGGCATACCCACATGCCAGGTCGGCCGCTGTCCAACCGCACCCCGACATCCGCCGAAGCAGCCCTCGGAACCCCGTTTTGGCAGGCGCTGACAGAGCTGTTTCCCATCGAAACCGTGGTGGCGGTGGGCAATGTGGCGCACCGCAGCCTGCAGCGGAGCGGCCTGGACGCGCCGAAGATCAGGCATCCTGCCCACGGCGGCCGGTCCGGATTCAAACGCGGCCTGCAGGAGCTGCTGGGCACCTCCGGCTAAGACCAACGCGGGGTCAGGCACGCCCATGCTGTGGGGTTTCTTGGGCMGTATCTGACTGTGAGGGTTGTGGTGGGCGCCGGCGGCTGTGCCTGACCTCAATCGAGCAAGTGCAGCTGGTCCGGGGTGTCGAGGTCCTCACCGCCGGAGAAGTCACTGCAATCCACCAGATCAACCAGGTCCGGGTGGGCCTGCAGGAAGACACGCGCCCCGGCGTCGCCGGTCGCCGTTTCCGCGGCCGCAGCGCGAAGACTGGCATCCAGGAGCAGCGGATGCCCCCGCCGCAGCTTGCCCTGCGGGCCGCGGTAGGCGGCCGCCGTCACCCGGCCCGGCCGGTGGGCCRCCAGCAGCCGGGCGACGGTCCCGGCGCTCAGGCCGGGCTGGTCCACGAGCGCCATGAGCACGTGATCCTCCGGAGCCGCCGCGGCAACCCCGGCMCGGAAGGAGCTGCCCATCCCGGACTCCCAGTCCGGGTTTTCGATGACCTTGTGCCGGCTGAGGTCGGTGGCGGCGCGGACCGTTGCCGCGTCCGCGCCGAGCACTGTCACCACTTCCCGGCAGCCGCCCTGCAGCAGCACGTCAGCGAGCACTTCGACGAGCTTGCGGCCGCGGAACCGGAGCAGCGCCTTGGGGCCGAGCCCCAGCCGCGTGCCGGCGCCTGCGGCAAGCAGCACCGCCGTCGTGCCCGGTGCTCCGCTGTCGCTCATCTGCCCACCCTAACGCGCGCCCCCTGACGCCATGCTCAGGCGTCGCCGCCCGCTCCGCCGGTGGTCCCGGCGTTGACGTCCAGGAGTTTGTAGCGGTCCATGCCGTACGACGGCGCKCCCTCCTCGACGTCGCCCCTCGCCGCGAGCAGCTGCAGGGTCTTCACCACGATCGAGTGGGTGTCGTTCTTGAAGTAGCGGCGTKCCGCGGCGCGGGTGTCGGAGAAGCCGAAGCCGTCCGCGCCGAGCGAGGCGAACTGGTGCGGGAGGAACTGGCGGATCTGGTCCGGCACGGCCTTCATGTAGTCGGTCACTGCCACGATCGGACCGGTCGCGTCCGCGAGCTGCTGGGCCACGAACGGGACGCGGGCGGGCTGGCCGGGGTTGAGGAAGGCTTCTTCCTCGGCGGCGAGCCCGTCGCGGCGCAGTTCGTTCCAGGACGTCACGGACCACACATCGGCGGAGACGCCCCAGTCCTCGGCGAGGATCCGCTGGGCTTCGAGGGCCCAGGGGACGGACACGCCGGAGGCGAGGATCTGGCTCTTCGGCCCGGCCACCTCCGACGCCGACACCCGGTAGATGCCCTTCAACACACCGTTGACGTCGAGGTTCTCGGGTTCGGCCGGCTGGAAGATCGGCTCGTTGTAGACCGTGATGTAGTACATCAGGTTCCGGTCTTCGGAGTCGGGTCCATACATCCGCTCCAGGCCGTCGCGCATGATCACGCCGATCTCGTAGCCGTACGCGGGGTCGTAGGTGAGGACGGCCGGGTTGGTCGAGGCCAGGATGGGGGAGTGGCCGTCGGCGTGCTGCAGGCCTTCACCGGTCAGGGTGGTGCGGCCGGCCGTGGCGCCGATGATGAACCCGCGGGTCATCTGGTCCGCGGCGGCCCAGAAGGAGTCGCCGGTGCGCTGGAAACCGAACATCGAGTAGAACACGTAGATCGGCACGAGCGGCTCGCCGTGCGTGGCGTACGAGGTGCCCGCGGCCGTGAACGCGGCCACGGCCCCGGCTTCATTGATGCCCGGGTGGATCAGCTGGCCCTGGGCTGATTCCTTGTAGGCCAGGACAAGGTCCCGGTCCACGGAGAGATAGCCCYGGCCGTCCGGGTTGTAGATCTTTGCCGAGGGGAAGAACGCGTCCATGCCGAAGGTCCGGGATTCGTCCGGAACGATCGGGACAATGCGGTGTCCGAACTTCTTGTCCCGGAGCAGGTCCTTGAGCAGGCGCACAAAGGTCATGGTGGTGGCGGCCCGTTGCTTGCCCGAGCCGCGCTTGGCCACTTCATAGGTTTTGGGGTCGGGAAGCTCCACGGGTGCGTGGTCCGGCCGGCGTTCGGGGACGAAGCCGCCGAGGGCTTGGCGGCGTTCCATGAGGTACTGGATTTCGGGGGCGTCCGGGCCGGGGTGGTAGTACGGGGGCCGGTAGGGGTCGGCTTCGAGCTKGTCGTCGGAGATGGGGATGCGCAGGTGGTCGCGGAAGGCTTTCAGGTCCGCGAGGGTGAGCTTCTTCATCTGGTG
>NZ_JBFTHK010000128.1:0-12337 GCF_056394205.1 Arthrobacter sp. 10T413_2
CTGCTTCTTCTTAGCTGACGCGGCGAGGCCTCAGACGCGATCTAGCGCAAGGCCAACCCTCGCTGCGGAGTTTGTGTTGCCCGGCCACCCTTTCACCAAGAATCAAAGAAAAGGCCCCGATAGTAATGCGAAACGCACAGAAGCCCTCAGGAATGCMGGTCCACCGTTACATCCCGTTCCAGGACCAGATCACCGTTGAACTGCCGGACCGCACCTGGCCGGACAAGATCATCACCAAGGCCCCGMGCTGGTGCGCTGTGGACCTGCGCGACGGCAACCAGGCCCTCATCGATCCCATGAGCCCGGCCCGGAAGCTGAAGATGTTCGACCTGCTGGTCCGGATGGGCTACAAGGAGATCGAAGTCGGGTTCCCCTCGGCGTCGCAGACGGACTTCGACTTCGTCCGGCAGCTGATCGAGGGCAACCACATCCCCGACGACGTCACGATCCAGGTGCTGACCCAGGCCCGTGAACACCTGATCGAGCGGACGTATGAGTCCCTGGTCGGCGCGAAGCAGGCCATCGTCCACCTCTACAACTCCACGTCCGTCCTCCAGCGCCGCGTGGTCTTCAACCAGGACGAAGACGGCATCCTGGACATCGCCCTGCAGGGCGCCCGGCTGTGCAKGAAGTACGAGGAAACCCTCGCCGACACGCACATCACCTACGAATACTCGCCCGAGTCCTTCACCGGAACCGAGCTGGACTACGCCGTGCGCGTCTGCAACGCGATCGCCGACGTCTTCGAGGCATCGGCGGACCGCCAGGTCATCATCAACCTGCCCGCCACGGTCGAGATGGCCACCCCCAATGTCTACGCCGACTCCATCGAGTGGATGAGCCGGAACCTGCACCCGCGGGAAGGCATCATCCTGTCCCTGCACCCGCACAACGACCGMGGTACCGGCGTCGCCGCCGCCGAGCTCGGCTACCTGGCCGGCGCCGACCGGATCGAAGGCTGCCTCTTCGGCAACGGCGAACGGACCGGCAACGTGGACCTGGTGACCCTGGGCCTGAACATGTTCGTCCAGGGCATCGATCCCATGATCGACTTCTCCAACATCKACGAAATCCGCCGCACGGTGGAGTACTGCAACCAGCTGCCGGTCGCCGAGCGCGTACCGTACGGCGGGGACCTCGTCTTCACCGCGTTCTCCGGCTCGCACCAGGACGCCATCAAGAAGGGCCTGGAAGCCCTCGAAAAGGATGCCGCCGCCGCCGGCAAGGACGTCGCCGACTACACCTGGCAGGTCCCGTACCTGCCGGTCGACCCGAAGGACCTCGGCCGCAGCTACGAGGCCGTCATCCGCGTCAACTCGCAGTCCGGCAAGGGTGGCGTAGCCTACCTGCTGAAAAACGAGCACAACCTGGATCTGCCRCRCCGCGCCCAGATCGAGTTCTCCGGCGTCATCCAGAAGCAGACCGACACCGTGGGCGGCGAGGTCAGCGGCRCCCAGCTCTGGCAGGTTTTCYAGGACGAATACCTGCCGTCAACGGCCGCCGACACCCAGTGGGGACGCTACGCGCTCGGGGCGATTGGCACCGAAACGGACGAGGCCKGGGCGATGACCCTGACCGCGTCGCTGAAGATCGACGGCGCCCAGGTCCGTCGCACCGGCACCGGCAACGGCCCCATCGCGGCCCTGCTGAGCATCCTGCGCGAGGACGGCGTCGACGTCCGCGTGCTGGACTACAGCGAGCACGCCCTGTCCGAGGGCGGCAGCGCCCTGGCCGCCGCGTATGTCGAATGCGCCGTGGGCGAGCGGGTGCTGTGGGGTGTCGGGATCGACGCGAACACCATTACGGCCTCGCTCAAGGCGGTCATCTCGGCCGTGAACCGGGCCATCCGGGACGCCCGCGCCTGATTCGCCCCTTGACACAGCTGAGGCACAGCGCACTGCGCCGCCGGAACCTTCCGGCGGCRCAGTCTTCTTTGCGCCAACAGGGCGTTGCCCGTGCCGTGTTTCCGCACAGAGAGTGCGAAGATTAACTGTGGTCCAACAATCCTTTGCAGCGCGCGCCTACCGGGATGACGCCGTCGTACTGCGCACCCACAAGCTGGGCGAGGCGGACCGGATCATCACGTTGCTAACAAAGCATCACGGACAGGTCCGTGCGGTGGCGAAGGGTGTCCGCCGCACCAGCAGCCGTTTCGGCGCCMGGCTGGAGCCGTTCATGGTGGCCGATCTTCAACTGATTTCCGGCCGCACGCTGGACGTTGTGACGCAGGCCGTGGCCAAGGGCGCCTACGGCGGCAACATCGCCGCCGACTACGGCCGCTACACGGTGGCCGCGGCCATGACCGAGACGGCGGAGAGGCTCACCGACGTCGACGGCGAAGCCGGCACCGCCCAATACAACCTGCTGGTCGGAGCGCTGGCGTCGCTGAGCCGGGGTGACCACGCCCCCGAACTCATCCTGGACTCGTATCTGCTGCGCGCTCTCGCGACCGGCGGCTGGGCGCCCAGCTTCACCGACTGCGCCCGGTGCGGTGCACCCGGGCCCCACACCGCCTTTTCCGCACCGCTGGGCGGCATGKTCTGCCCCGAGTGCCGCCCGCCGGGTTCCCCGGCGCCGGCCGCGGAAACGGTGCTCCTGCTGGGTGCCCTGCTCACCGGGAACTGGACGACGGCGGATGCCTCGGCGTCCGTTCACCGGCGGGAAGCGGCCGGCCTGGTGGCCAGTTACCTCCAGTGGCACCTGGAGAGAGTCCTGAAATCCCTCAAACATGTGGAGCGAACGTAGAAGTGGCATTGGGAAGAAGCTTGGGAAGGAACCTGGAGAAGAGCCAGGCAAAGCAGGGCGCGGTCCGGCGCCGGACCGCCCCAGTGGTGGCCCCCTACCCGCACCCGTCCGGCGCTGTTCCGCCCGCCATCCCCGCGGAGTTCATTCCGCGGCACGTCGCGATCGTCATGGACGGCAACGGCCGCTGGGCCAACCAGCGCGGCCTGCCCAGGATCGAGGGCCACAAGGCGGGGGAGCCAGCCCTCCTGGACGTCATGGCAGGCGCGATCGAACTGGGGATCGAGCACGTCAGCGTGTACGCCTTCTCCACCGAGAACTGGCGCCGGTCCCCGGAGGAGGTGCGCTTCCTCATGGGATTCAACAAGGACGTGCTGCGCCGGCAGCGGAACCAGCTCGATGAGTGGGGGGTCCGCATCCGCTGGTCCGGACGGCGCCCGAAACTGTGGGGCTCGGTGATCCGCGAACTCGAAGAGGCCGAGGACTACACCCGCGGCAACAGCACCTGCACCCTGAACATGTGCGYCAACTACGGCGGACGCGCCGAGATCGCCGATGCCGTCGCCGCGATCGCGGAGGAAGTGGCGCAGGGCCGGCTCAAGCCGGGGGCCATCACCGAACGGACCATCCAGAAGTTCCTGGACGAGCCCGACCTGCCGGATGTTGACCTGTTCCTGCGCAGCTCCGGCGAACAACGGCTCTCCAACTTCATGCTGTGGCAGTCCGCCTACGCCGAATTCGTGTTCCTGGACACCCTGTGGCCGGACGTGGACCGGCGGACGCTCTGGGACGCCGTCGAGATCTATGCCCAGCGCGACCGGCGGTACGGCGGAGCGGTCGACGCCGCTCCCGCCACGGGCAGCCAGGGCGCCTGAGCCTCAGTCGAACACGTACGCCCTCATCCAGCGGGACAGCCGGGAATAGGCGTCCGCGCGGACCCGGGGTGCCGAGAGGAAGACGTCGTGCAGCGCGCCGTCGATCCGCTCCAGCGTGACGGTGCGGCCCAGGCTCAGGGCGCGCAGGGCGATTGTGTTGACGTCCAGGACCGCGTCGGTGCGGCGCATGGACTCCTTCCAGAACATCCCGTTGGCGCTGGCCGCTGAGATGAGCACGAGGATGGGTACGTMGATGGTCAGGCCGCGGGCCACCTTGGACTGTCCGGAGAGCACCGCGCTGAGCCAGCCGGCACGGACMGGAAAGGCATGCGGCGGACGGTAGGCGTMGTCCAGTGCCCATTCGCCCTCAGCCGCGCTGCTGATGCTGCGCCAGTAGAAGGCCCGCTCCGGCAGCCGGATCACCGACTCGGGCCAGAACCGGGCGAAGGGCTCCACCATGGTCCGCGCGGCGCGGCGMAACGCCGGGCTGCCATGGACTTCMAGCCACGGACTGTCCAGGACCAGCTGCGACGCCACCCCCGGGTRCCGGTCCGCCCATAGTGCCGCGATCAGGCCGCCGGTGGAGTGGCCCATGAGCGCCAGTTGCGGTGCCGCGCCGGCCGGCCGGAGTGAGCCGATGATGCCGATCGCCGCCGTGATCTCGGMGTCGTAGTTGTCCAGGTCCGCGACGTAGCCGCCGTGGGTTCCCGGCCGGAGGCTGCGGCCGTGGTTGTGCATGTMCAGGGCGAAGAACTCAAAGCCCTTGCCGGTCCAGAACTCCGCAAGTTCCTCGTTGAAGAAGTAGTCACTMCACCCGTGCAGGAACAGGACCGCCCGCGCCGGCAGCGCGGTTTCTGCCCCGGGGGCGCCTCCCTGCCCGGCGGGGGTGTGGCGGACCAGGGTGGCGGTGCGCAGTACGCCGTCTGGGCCGGCCGCCTCGAAGGCACATGCCTGGAAATCGTCCCCCAGGATGTCGGTCTGCCACTGCATCGACATTCCTCCCATGCTGCTGACTGTACTGCTGACTAGGCGGCCAACGCCGCGGCGCGGCCCGCAGAKCGTCCGGAGAAGAGGCACCCGCCCAGGAACGTCCCCTCAAGTGCGCGGTAGCCGTGGATTCCGCCGCCGCCGAACCCGGCGGCTTCACCGGCCGCGAACAGTCCCGGCACGGGCTGACCGGCGGCGTCCAGCACCCGCGACTGCAGATCCGTGTGGAGCCCGCCGAGGCTCTTGCGCGTCAGGACCGAGAGCCGGACGGCAAGCAGCGGCCCGTGCCGCGGATCCGTGAGCCGGTGCGGTGGCGCCACCCGCATGATCTTGTCCGTGGCGAAGCGACGGGCGGCCCGGATGGCGGCCAGCTGCGGATCCTTGCCCAACCCGCTCGAAAACTGCCGGTCGCGGGCACGGACAAGGCGCTCCAGTTCCGTGGCAGCAATGAGCCCGGCGCCGGTAAGGTCATTCATCTTCCCGGCCAGCCCGGCGGGGGTCTTGGCCTGCAGGAAGTCGACCCCCCGGTCCAGGAACCGCTGGAGCGGCGAGTCGCTGCCCGGCCGCAGCCGCGAGGCCAGCAGCCGGACGTCCTTGCCCGTGAGATCCGGGTTCTGCTCGGAGCCGGAAAGCGCGAACTCCTTMAGGGCAATCGTCCTGTTAAGGACGAACMACGAATGGGCATGTCCGGTGGCCAGAATGTGGCGCAGCGCCCCGAGGKAGTCGAAGCCGGGAAACAGGGGAGGGGGCAGCATCCGCCCCCTCGCATCCAGCCACAGGGCCGAAGGCCCGGGCAGGATCCGGATGCCGTGCCGCGGCCACACCGKGGAATGGTTATGGATACCCTCCGGGTAGTGCCACATCCGGTCGCCGTTAATGAGGTTCCCGCCGGMCAGGCTCACGGCCGGCAGGAAGTCTCCGTCCACCGAGTCGGGCACACCGCTCAACATCGTTTCCGGCGCCCCGCCTCCGGGCCACTGTCTGCGGACCGACTCGTGGTTCCCGCCGATCCCGCCGGTCGTGACCACGACGGCTGCGGCCGCGGCCTCGAAGTTGCCGGACMGGTGTCTGGAGGATTTTTCGCCACGCCCCGCGGCGCTGGGCGCGAGCAGCTCGCCGCGGACGCCGCTGATCCGGCCCGCGGTCTTGATGAGCCCGGTGGCGCGGTGCCGGAAATGGAAGCTCACGCGTCCGGCGTCAACGCCTTCACGGAGTTTGGCCAGGAAGGGCGCCAGCAGGGCGGGTCCCGTGCCCCACGCGACGTGGAAGCGCGGGACCGTGTTGCCGTGGCCGTMCGGGCCGTAGCCGCCACGTTCGGCCCACTGCACCAGGGGAAACAGCCTGACGCCCAGCGAGGCGAGCCAGGCGCGCTTTTCCCCGGCCGCGAAGTTCACGTACGCCGCCGCCCACTCCTTCGCCAGCGCATCCTCGGGCCGGTCGAATCCGGCGGACGCGTGCCAGTCGGCGAGGGCCAGCTCTTCACTGTCCCGCACGCCGAGCCGGCGCTGTTCGGGGGAGTTGACCAGGAAGAGGCCGCCAAAGGACCAGTGTGCCTGGCCGCCGACGGATGCCTCCGGCTCCTGATCCAGCACCGCCACCCGCCGGCCGCCCGCATACGCCTGCGCCGCCGCCACGAGCCCGGCCAGGCCCGCGCCGACCACCACGACATCGGCCACTATCCGGCGCCCCGGCACCCCACGGCTGCCCGTCCCGACACCATCATTGCTGGTCATGGCTTCATGCTAACGCGMCCMGGCGCTCTTGGGCCGCCGCATCCACGGCAGGGGGCACTGCAGCTGCAAAGGCAGTCATACCCCAGTCACAACGGTCGCCCGTGGTGCGCTGGTTTGGTCTGGACGGCCCGAACCGGAAAACTAGAGGCATGCGCGTATATCCCACATTCTTCCGGCTGGCCTTCTCATGGATGGACGCCGAACGCGCCCATAGAATCGGGTTCAAGGCCATCCGGMTGGCCCACAGCTGCGGCGCCGGCCGGGTGCTGCAGAAGTTCACCGCCCCGGCGGCGTCCCTGCAGACCGAGGCGTTTGGCCTGACCTTCCCGTCGCCGTTCGGCCTCGCGGCCGGCTTCGACAAGGAGGGCCACGGCATCGAGGCGCTCACCGAGCTGGGCTTCGGCCACGTGGAAGTCGGCACCATCACCGGCCAGGCCMAGCCCGGCAATCCGGCACCCCGGCTCTTCCGCCTCGTGGAGGACCGGGCCGTCATCAACCGGATGGGGTTCAATAACGACGGCGCCGCGGCGGTGGCTCCGCGGCTGAAGTCCGCGCGGGCAGCCCTGCAGCGGCACTACCCCGGCGTGCGGCCCGTGATCGGGGTCAACATCGGCAAGAGCAAGGTGGTGGGACTCGAGGATGCAGTCTCCGACTACCTGATCAGCGCACGCAGCCTCGCCCCGGCCGCCGACTACCTGGTGGTCAACGTCAGCTCGCCCAACACGCCCGGGCTGCGGCTGCTGCAGGACGTTGAGACCCTGCGCCCGCTGTTGACTGCTGTCGGCGAGGAAGCGGACAAAGCCGCCGGCCGCCACGTTCCTCTTCTGGTCAAGATCGCACCCGACCTCAGCGACGAGGACATCGACGACGTCGCGCGCCTGGCGCTGGACCTGAAGCTGGATGGCATCATCGCGACCAACACCACCATCGCCCGCACCGGACTCTCAGCCATCCCGGACAAGGTCGAGGCCTGCGGGGCCGGGGGACTCTCCGGGGCGCCCTTGAAGAAGCGGTCGCTGGAGGTCCTGGCCCGGCTTAAGTCCGTTACGGGCGGCGCACTGACCCTCGTCTCCGTGGGCGGCGTCGAAACCGCCCAGGATGTGCAGGCGCGGCTGGACGCCGGCGCCACCCTCGTTCAGGGCTACACGGCGTTTCTGTACGAAGGCCCGTTCTGGGCCGCCCGCATCAACCGGCTGCTGGCCACGCACCCGAGCCGGCGCTAAGCCGCCACGGGCCGGGCCGCCTGCCCCGCGCGACGAAGCCCCCGGCAGTATGAACTGCCGGGGGCTTCGTGGTTGGAAATCCTAGGGACGAATGATCAGACKGGGAACTCTCCGCGGCTGACCTGCGGCTTGGGCAGGCGCAGGCGGCGGAACTGCAGGGAGCGCATCGAGCCGTACCAGACGGTGCCGCGTTCCACCTCGCCGAACTTCTCGCTGAGCCGCTTCTTGAGCTTGCGGGAGAGGATGAAGACATCCACGAAGACGGCCAGGAACATGACCCAGAAGGCGCCCAGGACGTAGATCATCTGCTGGCTGGAAGCCGGCACCAGCAGCGAGATGACCACGAACAGGAGTGCCCCGAACATGAGGTACTCGCCCAGGCTGAAGCGGGCATCGACGTAGTCACGGGTGAAACGCTTCTGCGGACCCTTGTCGCGCACCGGCAGGAACTTCTCGTCACCGCTGTCCATGGCCTGCCGCATCTTGAGCCGCTGCTCCGTGACGGCGGCGCGCTCGGCCGCCTTGGAAGCCTTGCGGTCTTCCGGCACGAGCGGCCGCTTGCGGGCGGCCTCCTGGGCGCTCCGCTTGGGCGTGGGCGCGCCCTTGCCGGTCACGGTGCCCMGGGCTGCCGCCTCGGCCGCCTGCTGGTCAACTACGTTCTGCGCCGCGGGCGCTTCCTTTTTTCGTCCAAACACCCCTAAAGAATACCCCGCAGATCCCGGCGCGAGACCCAGCACACACGCGGTCGGCCACGCCCTGACACTGTTTGCCGTGATCCAGCACACGGTAGTGTTTTCGCCATGACTTCATCAACCGCGGGGAACCCGCAAACCACCATGGACCACGCCGGCACCATCGATGCCGAGGCCCTCCGCCAGGCCGTGTCGGAATCGTTCGATGAAACGATCAGCCGGCTGACGGACCTTGTCGCCATTCCGGGCATCGCCTGGCCCAGCTTTGACCCGGCGCCGCTGAACCGCAGCGCAGACGCCGTCGCCGGCCTCGTGCGCGCCAGCGGCTTCGAAGACGTCCGGATCCTCCGCTGCGACAAGGAAGACGGAACGCCAGGCGGGCCCGCCGTCGTCGCCCGCCGCCCGGCCGCCGCCGGCARGCCCACCGTTCTGCTCTACGCCCACCACGACGTCCAGCCCACCGGCGATCTCGCGCTGTGGGAAACCGACCCCTTTACCGCCGTCGAACGCGACGGGCGGATCTTCGGCCGCKGCGCCGCGGATGACAAAGCGGGCATCCTGGCCCACATCGCCGCGTACTCCGCCGTGACGCGCGTGCTCGGGGACGAGCTTGGCCTCGGCGTGACATTCTTCTTCGAAGGGGAAGAAGAGGCCGGCTCGCCGACGTTCCGGACATTCCTCGAGACCCACCGCGAACTGCTGCGCGCTGACGTGATTGTCGTGGMCGACTCCAGCAACTGGAAGGTCGGCATCCCGGCCCTGACCACGAGCCTTCGCGGCCTGGTGGACGGCACCATCGAGGTCAAGGTGCTGGACCACGCGGTGCATTCGGGCATGTTCGGCGGCCCGGTGCTTGACGCGCCGACCCTGCTGTCCCGCCTGATCGCGACCCTTCACGACGCCGACGGCAGCGTCGCGATCGAGGGCCTCGTKAGCCGCGACGACGTCACCGTGGACCTGACCGAAGAGGAATACCGGGCGGACGCTTCCGTGCTCGACGGCGTCAAGCTCGCCGGCACAGGGAGCATTGCCTCACGCATGTGGACCAAGCCGGCCCTGTCGATCATCGGTTTTGACGCTCCGGCCGTCGACGTCGCGTCCAATACCCTGCTGCCGCGCGCCCGGGCCAAGTTCAGCCTGCGGCTGGCTCCCGGCCAGGATCCGGCAGCCGCCATGGAAGCCGTCCGCAAGCACGTCGAAGCCAATGCGCCGTTTGGCGCGCACGTGGTGTTCACGCCGGGGGAGAGCGGCAACTCCTTCTTGACGGACACGGCCTCCAAGGCCGCGAGCGTGGCCATGTGGGCCCTCGGCGAAGCCTGGGGYGTGCCGGCGGTGGAAATGGGGATCGGCGGGTCCATCCCGTTCATCGCGGATTTGACCGAGCTGTACCCGGACGTGCAGATCCTGGTKACCGGAGTCGAGGATCCCGATTCCCGGGCCCACAGCGCCAATGAATCCCTGCACCTTGGCGACTTCCGGAACGCGATCATCGCCGAGGCCCTGCTGCTGGCGCGCCTCAACGAGGAAGGCGCGCTCTAACCCCCGTTCCCGGGGAACATCCAGCGTGCTGGGACGGTTACGTCAGGAGTTAGAGCTACAGGGCTGATCGACGTAGCATGTAGCTATAGCCCATACCGTTTAAGTAGGGGCGGGCACCGTGGAAGCGGGGCCGCCACCACCGTTGCAAGAAGGTAGGCCATGAGCACTACAACCAATGAAAACAGCGCCGACGCCACGGCCCCCGAGGCCGGCGAGCTGGCCACGCACGAAGTCATGCTGACTGACGTCGCGGCCGGCAAGGTCCGCAGCCTCCTCGAGCAGGAAGGCCGCACTGATCTGCGCCTGCGCGTTGCCGTGCAGCCCGGCGGTTGCTCCGGCCTGATCTACCAGCTCTACTTCKACGAGCGCCTGCTCGACGGAGACGCTGTGCGCGACTACGACGGCGTGGAAGTCGTCGTCGACAAGATGAGCGTTCCTTACCTCAGCGGCGCCAGCATCGACTTCGAGGACACGATCTCGAAGCAGGGCTTCACKATCGACAATCCGAATGCCGGCGGCTCCTGCGCCTGCGGGGATTCTTTCCACTAATTCCTTCCACTAAGGCCGGGCATATTGCCCGGCCTTAGTGCCGTCCGGGCCTCAACGAGCGGCACCCGGAAAAAGGTCCCGACGCACGGCGCGGACATGTGGGCGAAAACTCCCGGGGAGCGGTAAGCTCTACACCGAGTAGTAAAACTTTTCGTTTGCCCTGCCCGTAATTCGCGGGGCAACAGCAACAAGTAGGAAGGGCCGTCTGTKAGTTCGCAGAACCGAACCGGCAGCCGACGCAAACAGATCACTACGATCACTGGCTTGGCACTAGCCGGCGCGTTGGCTTTGACTGGATGTTCACCAGAGGTACAGAGGGGCTGGTTGCCCACCGAACGTGGCACCACCAGTAATACTGACCGCATCATGGACCTCTGGGTCAACTCATGGATTGCCGCGCTGGTCGTCGGCATCATCACCTGGGGCCTGATGATCTGGTGCATCGTTGCTTACCGTCGCCGCAAGGGCACGGTGGGCTTCCCCCGTCAGAACAGCTTCAACCTTCCCCTGGAAGTGTTCTACCTGACGATCCCGCTCTTCATGGTCCTGGTGTTCTTCTACTTCACCGACCGCGACCAGCAGCAGATCGATGACCGCTCCAAGCCGGCCGACGTCGTCGTCGACGTCCGCGGCAAGCAGTGGGCATGGGACTTCAACTACAAGAAGGGCGACGTCATCACCGACGACGTCCATGAAGCCGGCGTCCAGGCCCACCTGACCGGTAACGACGTGGACAAGGAAAAGCTGCCCACCCTTTAMCTGCCGGTCAACAAGTCGGTTGACCTCGAACTGAATTCCCGCGATGTCATCCACTCCTTCTGGGTGCCTGCGTTCCTGCAGAAGCGTGACATGATCCCCGGCAAGACCAACTACATCCGGTTCACTCCCACCAAAGAGGGAACCTACGACGGCAAGTGTGCCGAACTTTGTGGCGAGTACCACTCCGAAATGCTGTTCCGCGTGAAGGTTGTCTCCGACTCGGAGTTCCAGGCGCACATGAACCAGTTGCGCCAGGACGGGAACACCGGCCTGCTCGGTGACGAGTACGACCGCAACCCGGTCCCGACCGAAACCAAGTAAGGGGAGCGACGTGGCAACTTACACTCAATCCGCCGGGATCCTCGAGGCTCCCGTAGTACCCAAATCCAAGGGACGCATCGTCGTCAACTGGATCACCTCGACCGACMACAAGACGATCGGGTACATGTACCTGATCGCGTCGTTCATCTTCTTCTGCTTCGGCGGCAYCATGGCGCTGCTGATCCGTGCCGAGCTCTTCGAGCCGGGCATGCAGATCCTGCAGACCAAAGAGCAGTACAACCAGCTCTTCACCATGCACGGCACGGTGATGCTCCTGATGTTCGCGACGCCGCTCTTCGCCGGCTTCACCAACGTCATCATGCCCCTGCAGATCGGTGCACCCGACGTCGCGTTCCCGCGACTGAACGCACTGGCCTTCTGGTTCTTCCTCTTCGGTTCCACCATTGCGGTGTCCGGATTCATCACCCCGCAGGGTGCCGCGTCCTTCGGCTGGTTCGCTTACGCGCCGCTGTCTGACACGACGTTCAGCCCCGGCGTGGGCGGTGACCTCTGGGTCTTCGGCCTGGCGCTCTCGGGCTTCGGCACCATCCTCGGCGCCGTCAACTTCATCACGACGATCATCTGCATGCGTGCCCCGGGCATGACCATGTGGCGCATGCCGATCTTCACCTGGAACGCCCTCGTGACGTCCATCCTGGTCCTGATGGCCTTCCCGCCGCTGGCCGCCGCACTGTTTGCGCTCGGTGCCKACCGCCGGTTTGGCGCCCACATCTTCGACCCGGCGAACGGCGGTGCCGTCCTCTGGCAGCACCTGTTCTGGTTCTTCGGCCACCCTGAGGTGTACATCATCGCCCTGCCGTTCTTCGGCATCGTCTCGGAGATCTTCCCGGTCTTCAGCCGCAAGCCGATCTTCGGCTACAAGGGCCTGGTCTACGCGACCATCTCCATCGCTGCAC
>NZ_JBFTHK010000129.1:0-12319 GCF_056394205.1 Arthrobacter sp. 10T413_2
GTGCCGGCCGGACCGGCCGGCACCGTCTCCGCCGGGGTGCCTAGAGGAACTTCACGCCCTGGGCGAGCGGCAGCTGTCCCGAGTAATTGACGGTGTTCGTGGCCTGGCGCATGTAGACCTTCCACGAGTCGGAGCCGGACTCGCGGCCGCCGCCGGTTTCCTTCTCTCCGCCGAAGGCGCCGCCGATTTCGGCCCCCGAGGTGCCGATGTTGACGTTGGCGATGCCGCAGTCCGAACCGCTGGCCGACATGAAGCGTTCGGCCTCGGCCTGGTCGTTGGTGAACACGGCCGAGGACAGACCCTGGGGAACGTCGTTCTGGATGGCGATGGCGTCATCGAAGTCCGTGTACGTCATCACGTACAGCAGGGGCGCAAAGGTCTCGTCCTTGACGACGGCGGTCTGGGCCGGCATCCGTACGATCGCCGGCTCCACGTAGTAGGCGCCGGGCTCATCGTCGGCGTTCACGCGGCCGCCGCCGCACAGCACCGTGCCGCCCTGTTCCTGGGCCGCCTTTATGGCGGCCTGCATGCCATCGAAGCTGGACTTGTTGATCAGCGGCCCGATCAGGTTCTCCTCGTCCAGGGGGGTGCCGATGCGCAGCGTGGCGTAGGCATTGACAAGCTTGTCGGTCAGTTCGTCKACGATCGATTCGTGCACGATCAGGCGGCGCATGGACGTGYAGCGCTGGCCGGCGGTTCCGACTGCGGCGAAGACGATGCCGCGCAGGGCCAGATCCAGATCGGCCKACGGCGCAACGATCGCCGCGTTGTTTCCGCCGAGCTCGAGCAGTGCGCGGCCGAAGCGGCGGGCCACGCGGGGGGCGATTTCCTGGCCCATCCGGACCGAACCGGTGGCGGAGAGCAGGGCAACGCGCGGATCATCGACGATCACCTGGCCGCCGGACCGGTCCGCCAGGACCAGCTTGTGMAGGTCTGTCGGGGCGCCAACGTCCGCGACGGCGCGGGCCAACAGGGCATCGGCGGYCAGTGCGMTGAGCATCGTCATCCCTGAGGGCTTCCACACGATGGTGTCGCCGCAGACCAGGGCCAGCGCCGTATTCCAGGAGTAGACGGCGACCGGGAAGTTGAAGGCGGAGATGACGCCGACGACGCCCAGAGGGTGCCACGTCTCCATGAGGCGGTGTCCGGGGCGCTCCGAGGGCATCGTCTTGCCATAGAGCTGACGGGACAGGCCGACCGCAAAGTCGCAGATATCGATCATTTCCTGGACTTCGCCGAGAGCCTCGGACTGGATCTTGCCGGCCTCGGCMGTCACGATCCTGGCCAGGTCCTCCTTGTGCTCGGTCAGCAGCTCGCCCCAGCGCTTGACCAGATTGCCGCGGAGCGGCGCGGGCACATCACGCCACGTCTTGAACGCCTCGTGCGCCTGGCCGATCATCGCCTMAATGTCCGCCGGTGTGTTGACCGGCAGGGTCATCAGGACTTCGCCGGTGAGCGGAGAGGACGCCTCGTGCGGGCCGCCGAGGGCGTCAACATTGACGCCGCAGGCTTCCAGAGCGTCGCGGACGATCGCTGCAAGTTCGGACGTTTGGGTGAGAGTTTCGGTCATCGTGATCTCCTGAGGTTGCTTGGTGTGGCGGGCTGATTAGTGGGTGATGGTGATGTTGAGGCGGCKGCCCAGCGCCGCGATCGATGCGTCCTGCTGCCGCTGGTACAGATCGTTGGGGTCGTRGACCGCGGAGCCGACGATCTCKGACATCCGGTGGATGTCGTAGCTGGTTCCCAGCTGGGCTTCGTCCTTGGAACCCTCCTCGGTCAGGTTTGACTGGAAGATCCCGGCCGCCGAGCGGGGGAGGAAGTCTTCGTAGACGATCGGTTCCGGGACGGCGATTCCGGCTTCAACAAGATCGGCCAGGGAAGCGGTGCCGGCCAGGGAGGCACTTCGGAGGGAGGTACTGCCCAGGGCGTCCTCGTCGAGGCGGTAGGTGAAGAAGGCCAGTCCCTGCAGGGCGAGTTCCTTCTCGGTGCGGGGCAGGTTCTCCGCCCAAACCCCGGCGGCGACCTCGACGCGTGTCGTGCMGGCCGGGGCCACGGCCAGCCGGGCATCGGACTCGGCGACCATCCGGTCGTAGAGGTCGCGGCCGGCCACCGTMAGTGCCATCCCGCGGGCCTCGACCTCGCCGAAGCGCACACGCAGTTCACCTTCGCTGGTGGACCCGTCTGCGTACCGGAACACCCGGTTTTCACCAAGCGCCCGGAAGGACGTCTGGCGCAGGAGCAGGTCCGGCCCATCCCAGTGCGGCGGGCCCTGGATCTMATCGATCATGCTGATGCCGCGGGCCTCCATGCGCTTGTACAGCTCATCGATGTCCAGCACTCTGGGCGTGAGGTGGTTGATGTGCGTGGTGGAAACGCCCCCGATGTCGGAAGCGACGGCGGAGACCGCCTCCAGCTTCTTGTACCACTCATAGTCGACGGGGTCGCCGGAGAGTTCAAAGGCCGCGGTGGCCAGCTCCAGCAGCCGGTCGGCGTCGTCCGCGGCGAGACCGCCGTCCGCGGCGGCCTTGTCTGCCAGGGTGAGCAGTTCCTCACCGAACAGCTGCCGGGCGCCGATKAATGCGGCCAGCTCGGCGCGCAGCTCTTGGTCAAAGAACCGCGGATCCTCGGCCGCCAGCATGGAGGTGAAGACACGGAACGGATTCTTGGCCAGCTCGGCGCCGTCGATCGGGCGGAAGGCGGTCGAGACCACAGGAACGGAGCTGGAGGACGCATCGCGAAGGTCGTAGAAGCCGACCGGGTACATGCCGAAGGCCGCAAAAATGCGGGCAACCTGGGCCATTTCCTTCGGGGAGCCGACGCGGATGGCGCCGTGGCGCTCCGCCGTCACCCGTGCGATGCTGCCCAGCCGCTCGGCTTCGGCGCCGTGTTTGGCGGCGTACGCTTCGTTCACCTCGGTGGAAACTTCCACGAGCGTGTTGTAGGCGGGGACTTCCCTCCCGTACATGGCGGAGAGCCGCCGCGCGAACTCGGCTCGAAGTTCCCAGGTTTCAAGGGCGGTCATGGCGTGGTTCCTTTCACGATCATTGCTGATGGAGCGGGGGATGCGGCTTGAGCGCCAAATCGGCGGGGCGTTCCGCGCTAGATGATGTGCACTTCCTGGATGAGCTGGTCGGCCGTGCGGAAACGATCGGCGGAAAACGAGGTGTGGTCCATGAAGGATTCMCGGTCCAGGTAGAGGTCCCTGACGAGTTMGCCGACGGCAGGGCCTTGCAGGAAGCCGTGGCCGGAGAAGCCCGTGGCGTAGTAGAAGCCGCCAACTGAGCTGGACGCTCCGATCAGCGCATTGTGATCCGGGGTGTTCTCATACAGACCGGCCCAGCCGCACTCCAGATCCGGGGCCTCCAGCGCGGGGGCGCACACGCGGGCCGCTGCATTGAACTCGGGGAGCCATTCATGSGTGAAGTCACGGGCGAAGCCGGGCTCCTGGTTCGAGTTGGAAATCCCCAGGAGCATGCCATTGCGGTAGTTGTGGAAGTACATTGTGGTKGACAGATCCAGTGTGAACGGCACGGTGGGCATAGGCGAGCTCATCTGGCGGGTCATGCCGATCTGCCGCCGCACCGGGACAACCGGCAGGTTGACGTTGACCATGTCGCCYACGCGCTGCGACCAGGCGCCGGCACAGCAGATGACGGCATCGGTGGTGATGGTGCCGCGGTTGGTCGTCACTGACGTGATGGTTCCGCCTGAGGCGGCCACATCCATGACTTCGGTGTGCTCAAGGACGCACACGCCCAGCGCGGCGGCCGCGTCGGCGTACGCCTGGACCACTTTCCCCGGTTCGGCAAAACCATCCTCCGGTGAGAACGACGCGCCGATGAGGGCTTCCTGGCGGAGGAAGGGATTGATGTCCACCGCCTCGGCGGGAGAAATCATCCGGCTGGTGCTGCCAAGACCGTTTTGGATGACGGTGCTGCGCTCGCAGTCCAGGAGTTCGGATTCGCTGCGGCACAGGAACAGGTACCCTACCTTGCGCAGTCCGATGTCAGTAGAGAAGCGCTGCCCGAAATCCTCAAACGCGCGCAGGCTGCGCTGGCCAAGGACTATGTTTGCCGGATCCGAGAACGTCGCCCGCACGCCGCCAAGGGGTTTGGACGATGATCCTGCGCCCAGATCGGACCGGTCAACGAGAACTATGTTGCGTACACCGGCTTCGGCCAGGTGGAACGCGATGCTGGTTCCCATGATGCCGCCACCGATGATGACGACGGCTGCATGCGAAGGCTGCCGGATTCCGGCGGGAAGCTGGAGCGAGACCACGTTTGACATTGATCGTCCTGTCTCAGTTGCAGAAGCCTACCCACCGCTCTGTGGGTAACAACTATCGGTAATGGGTTATATATAACCATCTTGGAGCCCGATGTGATCTACGTCAAGCAAAATTTTCAGCCGGATTTTCCGGCGGCCGGCGGYGGCAGGGGGTGCCGGACAGTGCGCGGCAGGTCCGCAGCCGGCATGCCCCTAGGGTAGCGAGTAGCTGAGGTGCTGGACCATAAGGGACTCGACGAGCTTCCGGTCGCCGGCCTTCAGGGCGGCCAGGATGGGCCCGTGTTCGGCGGCGCTGGTGGCGAGCAGCCCGCGTTCGGCCAAGTGGTAGGAGCCGCTGATCCGGCTTTGGTCCCGCAGGTTTTCAATGATCTTCGTCATTCGGGTGTTGCCCAGCAGTTCAACGATGGCCAAGTGAAATTGCTGATCGTGTTCGAGGTAGTCGACCATTTTGTCGGGCTGGGCCGTCGCGAACGTGGCCTCTGCCAGTTCGGTGAGCCGCTCGGCGTCGGCGGGGGAGACGCCTTGTTCGGCAACGCGGCCCACTGCGGTCACCTCGATCAGCAGGCGGAGGTCGTAGACCTCTTTTTGGTCCTTCGGGGTCATCTCCACGACCCGGAAGCCGCGGTTCCGAACCACTTCAAGGAGACCCTTTTCGCTCAGAGCCATCATGGCCTCGCGTACGGGGCTGTTGGAGACGCCCAGCTGGGTGGCCAGGGCGTTGGCTGAATAGATCTTGCCCGGCTGCATGTCGCCGGACATGAGGGCGTGGCGGACTATGGAGGTGGCCTCGTCTTTGAGCGTGACCCGGCCTTCACCCAGCTCGGATATTCCCGCAACGGCTATTCGCTGTTCCTGCATTTCGCTCCTCAGACGGTGTCCTCACGGCTAACACTAAGTCAAAACATGTAGGCCGCCGGAAAGGTCACKAGGATTTGAGACGTGTTTCCACATATTCTGCGGCGATTTTTAATGCTTGACATCCGCGGGCAATGGATGGAGATTGGTAATCGACAATCGATAGTGTGTCATACATCACCAATTGGTCCGATGTGCATCGAACCGTCGGACACCGCACAAACTTCAGCTCTGATCAAAGGGGATCATTATGAACACTCGCAAAATTCTGGTGGGCGGCACATCCATTGCCCTGCTGGCGCTCTCCCTGTCCGCCTGCGGCGGCGCCCCCGAGAGCTCCGTTGCCAAGGGCTGCCAGCCGGCATCAACCTTCAAGACCATTTCCGCCGGCTTCCTGACCGTTGCCGCGCCCGAGTTCCCGCCGTTCTCGTCCGATAAGGACGGCAAGCTCACCGGCGTCGACGCCGACATCATCAAGGAGTTCGCCGCCAAGAACTGCCTCGACATCAAGGTCGAGGCGACGTCGTACGCGGGGACCATCCCGGCCGTCCAAAGCGGGCGCGCCGACGTCGCCATCGGCTGCTACTACCGCACCGCCGTCCGGGCCGACATCGTCAGCCTGTCGGCGCCGGTCTACACCGACGAGATGGGGATCATTTCCGAGTCCGGGGTCAAAGACATTAAAGAGCTCGAGAGCATGAAGGTKGGCACCGTCGACGGCTACCTGTGGGTGCCGGACATGAAAAAGGTCATGGGCGCCAACCTGACCATCTACCCCAGCGCCGTGGAGATGCAGGCAGACCTCAAGGCCGGACGCATCCAGGCCGGCATCGACGGATTCGGCTCCGCCGTCCAGATGTACAAGTCCGATGCCAAATACAAGGTTGCCGGCGCCAGCGCCGACGCCCGCGTCATTGCCTCCAAGGAACCTGCCCAGATCGGATTCCCGATCGGCAAGGACAATACCGACATGACCAAGGCCGTGGATTCCTCCATCGCAGCCATGAAGTCCAGCGGCAAAATCGCGGAGATCGTGAAGTCGTACGGCCTKCCCGAGTCGGCTGTCGAAACCGGTKAACCCCGCCTGGTGAAGTAGGAACGCCTCCCGTAGACCGTTCCGGCATTGCGAGCAAAAGGAACCGATTCCATGGATTCACCGACCACCCCTACCGGGCCTCAACCGTCGGCGCCCGTCTTCCTCGACGGCGCAACGATAGCCTCGGCACTGACGGCGCGCGAGGCGGTGGCCGCCATGGAATCGGTCCTTGCCGCCGGGTTCGATCCCGAAACGAGCGCACCAAGGACCCGGGTGGAAACGGGCAGCGGGACGTTCATGCAGATGCMGGCGAGCTACGGCCGGTACGTCGGCACCAAACTCCTGACCATCACGCCGGGCAACGCAGCGTCCGCGTCTCCGGTGATCCAGGGACTCTACGCGCTGTTCGGCGGCCACGACCAGCGGCCGTTGGCCGTGCTCKATGGCGTCGCGTTGACCGAACTGCGGACGTCCTCCGTTTCGGTGATGGGGGCCATGCTCCTGGCTTCCCCCGGACCTAAGCGTCTCGTCGTGTTCGGCACAGGGGCGCAGGCATGGGCCCACATCGTGGCATTTGCCGAACTCTTTGAGCTGGACAGCGTTGACATCGTCGGCCGCAATGTTGAGGCGGCGGAGCGGCTTGTGAAAAATGCCGAAGGACTCGGCCTGCCTGCCGCCGTCGCCGGACCGGAAGCCGTGCGGGAGGCCGATCTCGTCATTTGCGCGACGGCGTCGCCCACTGCCCTCTTTGACGGCGCCATGGTGAAGGAATCCGCCGTCGTGGTGGCCATCGGGTCGCATGACAGGGAGCACCGCGAGCTCGATGACGCGCTTCTGGCCAGGGCCACGGTGTGCGTGGAGTCCAGGGATTCCGCAGCGCGGGAGGCCGGCGATGTCATCCAGGCCATCGAATCAGGTGCCATCGCCGGGCCCGCCCACCTGATCACCCTGGCCGACCTTGTTTTGAAACGCCGGGAGGTGGCCGCGGACCGTCCGGCCGTCTTCAAGACCACCGGCATGCCGTGGGAGGACCTTGCGGTCGCAACCGCCCTCTACGAAGCCTGCACCCGGGACGACTATGAGAAATGGAACAACTGATGATTGAACCCACTATCCGGACCGGGACACCCGTGGTCCAGGTGAAGAATCTTGCCAAGGCCTACGGTTCGAACGTGGTGCTTCGTGACGTCTCCTTGTCAGTGCCGGAGGGATCGGTCACGGCCATGATCGGGCCCAGCGGCGCCGGGAAGAGCACCGTCCTGCGGTGCATGAATCTGTTGGAGCAGCCGGACAGCGGCGAAATCGAGATTGATGGACACCGCATCAACGCCKGCAGGAAGCCCAACCCCAAAAACCTGGCAGCCCTGCGCCGCAGCGCCGGCATGGTTTTCCAGCACTTCAACCTCTTCCCGCACATGACGGTCCTGAAGAACATCAGTTTGCCCCAGGAACGGGTTCTTGGACGCAGCCGCGACGAGGCCAACGAGAAGTCCATGGAGTTGCTCAAGCGCATGGGCCTGGCCGACAAGGCCGACCAATATCCGTCGCGGTGTTCCGGCGGCCAGCAGCAGCGCATCGCCATTGCCCGGGCGTTGGCCCTTGGCCCGCGGGTGATGTTGTTTGACGAGCMGACCTCGGCGCTGGATCCCGAAGTGGGGGTTGAAGTGCTCGAGGTCATGAAAGAGCTCGCGTGCAGCGGCATGACGATGGTGGTGGTGACCCACGAGATGGCGTTCGCGGGAAACGTTGCCGACGAGCTCGTMGTGATGGCCGACGGCGGAATCATCGAAAAGGGCGAGCCCGGACAAATCCTGCAGGATCCCCAACACGAGCGCACGCGCCGGTTCCTCCGCGCCGTGCTGGAGCGCTGAGCCATGGAGATGCTCCGGGCCATCGCCATCGGCTTGCCGCTCACAGTCCTMGTGACCGTTCTGGCCCTGATGATCGGGACGGTTGTCGCGCTGCCCATCGTTGCCGGGCTGCGGAGCCGGAACCGGCTCGTCTKGCTGATGTCGCGCGGGCTGGTTGACCTGCTGCGAGGAGTCCCGCCCGTGGTGTGGCTCTTCATCCTGTACTACGGCGTCTCCATCGGCGCCATCCGGCTCACCGCCTTGCAGGCCGGCATCCTGGGCCTTGGTGTGGTGGCAGCAGCCTATCTCGCGGAGATTTTCCGCGGCGCCATCTCGTCAATTCCCAAGGGCCAGTGGGAGGCCAKCTCGGCGCTGGGCTTTCACCGGGCCACGGTCTGGAGCCTAATCATCGGCCCGCAAACGGCGCGGGCCGTCGTTCCGGCCTACACGACGTTTGCCATCGGGCTGCTCAAGGATTCCTCCATTGCGTCGTCCATCGGCGTGGCCGAGATCGTCTTCATGTCCAGCCAATACGCCCGGCAGTCCGGCGAAGGCATCATGGTGTTCTTCGTGSYTGCCKGTGTCTACATACTATTGAGCGTTCCGTTGGGACTGCTCTCGAGGCACCTTGACATCAAGATGCGGAAGGCGGTGGCCCGATGAACAACCTGGTCGATGTCGCAATCCRATACGGGCCGACACTCTTTGACGGACTCAAAGTCAGCCTCACCCTGAMGCTCCTGAGCCTGGCCTTTGGACTGCCTCTGGGGCTGGTCTTCTCCTTCGGTGTGACCGCCCGCAACAAAACGTTCCGCTATCTCTCGGTGTTCTTCGTCGAAGTGGGCCGCGGCGCGCCGGCCCTGGTCCTCCTGCAGCTCATGTACTACGGCCTGCCGAACGCCGAGATTACCCTCAGCTCCATGGCCTCGGCATGCTTGGCCCTGACCTGGACGACGGCGGCCTACAGCGCCGAGCTGATCCGCGGCGGCATCCAGTCGGTGCCGCCGGGTGAAGTCGAGGGGTCCCATGCGCTGGGCATGAGCTACCGGGACTGTCTGAGGTTCGTGGTCATCCCGCAGGGATTGCGCATTGCCCTTCCTTCGCTGATGGGCTTCGCAGTACTCCTGTTTCAGGCGACGTCGTTGGCCTATTCAGTTGCCGTGCCGGAACTCATGAGCCAGGCGTACTCGATMGGCTMGTCCACGTTCCAGTACCTGCCGGTGTTCATCATTGCCGGCCTGCTCTACGCGGCCATCTCGATCCCCGCAACATGGCTGTCCGTCTTTGCGGAACGCATGCTGAGCCGGCACCTGTAGACGATGACAGCGAGCAACCAGATGAACACACCGCAATCAGCCATAGTCGTCGGCGCCGGCATCGTTGGATTGTCGACGGCCTGGCACCTGCAGCAACGGGGGCTATCCGTCACCGTCATCGACAAAGCCGGGCCGGCCGCTGGAGCGAGCTGGGGCAACGCCGGCTGGGTGACCCCGGGCCTCGTCATGCCCCTGGCGGAGCCGGGCGCCTGGAAACACGCCCTGCAAAGCCTGACCGATCCGGACGCCCCGCTGCACGTGCCGCTGCGCTTCGACCCGCAGCTGTGGAAATTCCTCCTGCGATTCGCCGCMAACATGAACGCCCGGACCTGGCGGCAGACCATGACAGCGCTCCAGCCCATCACGAAGGCCGTCGATGAGTCCTTCGCCGAACTCAAGGCGCACGGCATTGCCTCACCGGTCATCGCGGCGCCCTACGTTGCAGGTTTCAGCAGCGCGAGGGCCGCCGCGGCGTTCCGGACGGAACTGGAACATCTCCACGCCATGGGCCAGAGCATCGGTGTCAGCACCCTGGCCGACGGGAACCGTCCGGCGGTGTTCTCCGACGCCGTGGCGCACGGACTGGAGATATCCGGACAGAGCTATCTTGATCCGGGTGACTTCGTCTGGGACCTTGCCCGGGCCTTTAAAGCCTGCGGCGGCCAGATMATGGATGGCACCGACGTGTGTTCCGTTGATGCCGGGCMGTCGTCGGCAACCGTGACGGCCGACGACGGCAACCGGCTCACGGCCGACGTCGTCGTCCTTGCCACCGGCGCTTTGCTGCCCAGGCTGGCCACTCGGTGGGGGCTGAAAATCGGCGTCCAGGCCGGCCGGGGCTACTCGTTCACCGTCGACGGCGAGTGCCTGCCGGCTGGACCCCTGTACTTTCCGGAACAGCGGGTCGTCTGCACGCCCTATCAGGGGGCGCTGCGGATCGCGGGAACCATGGAGTTCCTTGATCCGGACGAGCCTCTGAATTCTGCCCGGTTGGAGTCCGTAGCGCGAGCCGTTCGTCCGCTGCTGCGGGGCATCGACTGGCGGTCTCGCCGCGACGAGTGGGTGGGCTCCCGCCCGATCACGCCCGACGGTCTGCCCGTTGTTGGCCGCCTGGCCTCGGACAGAATTTATGCGGCCGGCGGACACGGCATGTGGGGGATGGTTTTGGGACCGGCAACAGGCAAGCTACTGGCCGAGCACATCGTGACGGGTGCGGTGCCGCACCAGATAGCGCCGTTCAACCCGCTGCGGAGATAAATGCGCAGATAGATGCGCAGATAGGACCGTCAATCGGCGGTTCCGGTTGCACATTCTCAACAACGAAGGGCACACTCATGCGAATTCTCGTCATCGGCGCCACCGGAACCGTCGGCCAAAACGTGGTGCGGGCGTTGTCCGCGCACCACGACAAGGTCGGGGAAGGGCAGTTGGACATCATCAGCGCGTCACGGTCATCGACCGAACACCCCGTCGACTGCCGGGACGATGCCAGCGTCGCGGCACTCTTTGACAGGGTGGGGACGGTGGACGCGGTGGTCAGCACCATCGGKGGAGCCAAGTGGGCGTCGGCAACGGATGCGACGCTGGATACTTACGCGTCGACCGTCAACGGCAAACTGCTGTGCCAGATCCGCATCACCCTGGCGGCCCGCGGCCATGTCCGGCCCGGCGGTTCCATCACCCTGACCAGCGGGATCGTGGGAAATTATGCGTTCCCGGGCGGATCGCCCAGCGCCGTCGCCAATATTGGCCTTGACGCCTTTGTTAAGAGTGCCGCTGCGGAGCTGCCGCACCTGCGGTTGAATACCGTTAGCGCCACAGTGCTGGAGGAGTCCGCTGATGCCTATACGGCGGTGTTCCCCGGTTTCGCTGCCGTTCCCGGCGCCGTGGCGGCCGCGGCCTTTGTCCGCAGCGTCTATGGTTCCGAAACGGGGCAGACGATTAAGGCCTGGTCGTAGCAGGGACGCGCGTCGGTCCCCGCTGGTAACCTGAACATGATTGTTTGAGTAATCGGATGGGAGGGTAGGCCGGGTGTCTGAGGTGCAGAAAGAGCGGACCAAGCGGGCGGACGCTGTCCGGAACAAGGACGCCATCATCGATGCGGCGCTGACCTGCCTCAGCGATGATCCGGGGGCCAGCATGTCTGAAATTGCGCGCGTCGCAGGAGTGGGCAGGGTGACCTTGTATGGACACTTCGCGGACCGGGAGGAACTCGTCGGTGCCGTCTTCGCCCGGACAATGGACCGTGCCGAGGCCKAACTCGCTGCAGTAGATATCAAGCAGGACACGTGGAATTGCCTCCGGGACCTCGTCCAGTCATCCTGGCGGGTCCTTTACCAGTTCAACTCGCTCCTGGCGGCGGCCGAACGGTACCTTTCGGCCGAGCAAATCAGAGCCCACCATGACAAGCCGCTCGCGCGGGTGATGACCGTCCTTKAAAAAGGCAGGAGTGAGGGAACCTTCCGCGCCGATCAGTCCCTCGCGTGGCAGGCGGCCTGCTTTTACGCCGTCCTCCACAKCGCAGCCGCGGAAATCCGCGCGGGGCGACTCACGGAAGACGATGCGGCAGGGGTCCTTCCTGCAACCATCCGGGCCCTCCTGATCCCGCMGGCGGATCCGGCGCCCTAAACGCCCTGCTTCACGCCGCTTCGGCCCAGGAACTCCGTGATGGTCTTCGCCATAGCTTTGGACTGAGTCCAGTGCAGGTAGTGGTCTCCCTCGAGGACAACCAGCTCGTGGTGCGTGACGTTGGCCAGCTGGCGTTCGTGCGCGGCATACCAGTCCGGCTGCTGTTGCATCGTGTCCCGGGACAAGAAGCCGAGCACCGGGAGGTTGTCGGGGTACCGGACATCCTGGAGCTTCGCGGCGTTCTCGCCCACCCGGAGAGTTTCGTCCGTGACGGCCTGGTTCCCGAAGTTCCAGCTGGTCATCTGGCGCATGTGGTCGCGTTCGGCCGGCGTGAAGCTGTCACC
>NZ_JBFTHK010000130.1:0-12240 GCF_056394205.1 Arthrobacter sp. 10T413_2
GCCCCTGACCTGCCGCGGCAGGGGCGTGGACGCAGGAGGAAAATCATGAGTGATCTGAGCAAATGGACGCCTTCGGACATGCTGGAACCGGTCCGCCGCTTCCTCGACGGCGACCTGACGCTGGCGCCCAGCATCAAGATCGAACAGTTCCAGGAGGGCAACACCCTGGTGGTTCGGGCCGAAGTGCCCGGCATCKACCCCGACTCGGACGTCGACGTGTCGGTCAGCGAGGGCATGCTGAACATCTCGGTGCAGCGGGAGGAAAAGTCCGAGCAGAAGAGCAAGACCGGTTACCGCTCGGAATTCCGTTACGGCTCGGCCACACGAAGCGTTGCGTTGCCTGCAGGGGCGAAGGAAGAAGACGTCACGGCCACCTACAAGGACGGCGTCCTCGAAGTCCGCGCGCCGGCGCCCGAGGTGGCGCCCGTCGAAACCACAAAGAAGATCCGGATCGACCGCAGCTGATACGGCGCGGGTCGAGACGCACTCGCTGATCCTGCAGTCGCTGACTCTGTGCGTGCCGGCTCTGTACTGGCCGGCTCTGTACGGGCCGGTGCGATGAGGCTGGCGGCAGGTGCCGMTGCGGCATCAGCGGGMCTCGTCCCGGGTTTGCTGGAGCCAGCCCGCRACCTCGGCGTCGAGGTCATCTTCCGAGCGAAGCTCCAGGTGGTGCATCCAGACGCCGGGTGACGGGTTGACCACTGACGTGAACCTTGTTGAGTCGATGCGGCTGCCCGTGGCGATCGACAGCACTGCCGGAACGTCCGAGCGGACATAGCGGCCGGGCCACCACACGTAGGCGAACCCGCGGTTCTCCCGGAAGGCCACCTGGCTCCTGGTCGCCCGGATCTCCGGCGGGTCCGGATGGGCCAGCAATTCCTCCACAGCCCTGAACAGCGCCAGGCCCCGCGGCGAGCCGCCAAAGACCTCTTCCGGTGTCGACTCGGCGGCCGGGCGTTMCATGGCCGCGAGCCTACGCCAGGCCGGCTCTCCACAACAGGGCCGGCCGAAGCTCACGCCAACGCAGTCCGGGGCCGCCCGTCCCGTCCCTACCCGGGGCACGCCCAGTCCTGTTCGCCGCCCGCGTCCCCAACCGGTGGACATGTCCAGTCCTGACCCCCGGCACCGGACATCTGGGCCACATGTCCAATCCAGAGCCCGCACGGAGAGCATGTCCAGCGCAGGGGAGAAACAGAGAACGTGCAGGGAAGAAACCGGGGGCTCGCCATGCCCCCGGAAACTACGCCGCCGGGGCTTCTTTGTGGAGGCTGAACAACTGAAAAGGCGCTATCCGCTGGCATGATGGATTGCAGACCCACAGTGTTTGGACGTTTGGAACAAAGGAGCTTGTATGGGACTGCTGGATAACAAGACTGCGATCGTGACCGGTTCGTCGCGCGGAATCGGCGCCGAAGTCGCCAAGTTCCTCGCCGCCGAGGGGGCGGCCGTGGTTGTGAACTACCGTCAGAAGGCGCCGCGCGCCAACAAGGTTGTCGCCGAGATCGAGGCCGCCGGCGGCCGCGCGGTGGCGGTCGGGGCTGACCTCACCACCCAGGAAGGCGTCCAGGCCMTGGCCAGCGCCGCCATGGAGAACTTCGGCTCGCTCGACCTCCTGGTCCTCAATGCCTCCGGCGGCATGGAGACCGGCATGGAAGAGGACTACGCCCTGAAGCTGAAMCGTGACGCGCAGGTGAACATGCTCAACGCTGCGGCGCCCCTCATGCCGGAAGGCTCCCGCGTGGTCTTCGTGACCAGCCACCAGGCCCACTTCATCGACACCGTGCCCACGATGCCCGAGTACGAGCCTGTTGCGCGCAGCAAGCGCGCGGGTGAGAACGCCCTGCGCGAACTCGTCCCGGACCTGGCGGACAAGGGCATCTCACTCGTGGTCGTTTCCGGCGACATGATCGAGGGCACCGTCACGGCCACCCTGCTTGACCGCTCCAACCCCGGCGCCATCGAGGCCCGCCGTGCCGAGGCCGGCAAGCTGTACTCGGTCAAGGAGTTCGGCGCCGAGGTCGCCAAGATGGCCACGGCGGACGTCGAGACCGGTCACACCGAATACGTCGGCGGCGCCGATTATTTCGATAAGACCGCAGCCAAGTCGGCCGGCAACGGTTCCCACTAGGACCTCACGCCAGCGCCGACCGGGATGGCACGTCACGGCAATGTTTCCCCCAAAACATTGCCGTGACGTGCCATCCCGCAGTTAACGCAACGGAAGAGCGTCAGACCCCCGCGATGTACCGCACGGCGTCGAGGTAGGGAAGGTTCACGGCGGCATCTGCGGCGGCACGGACGGCCGGCTTCGCATTGAACGCGATGCCGATTCCTGCGGCGCCGAGCATGTCCAGGTCGTTGGCGCCGTCGCCCACGGCAATCGTGTGCTCCATCGGGATGCCTTCGGCCGCCGCCCACTCGCGCAGGTACTTCTCCTTGGCGGCGCGGTCGACGACGTCGCCGATCACCTTGCCGCTCAGCGCGCCGTCGACGATCTCGAGTTCGTTGGCAATCCAGTAGTGCAGGCCCAGGTCCTCGGCGATCGGCCGGAGGATCTGGTTAAACCCGCCCGACACCACGGCCACGGCGTGGCCGGCGGCCTGGAACGCCGCCACGAGCTCGGCGGCGCCCTCGGTCAGCTTGACCTCGGCACGGACCTTTTCGACGACTTCGGCGGGCAGCCCGGCGAGCACCGCCACCCGGGCGTGCAGGCTTTGGGCGAAGTCCAGCTCGCCGCGCATGGCCGCCTCGGTCACCGCGGTCACTTCTTCGCGCTTGCCGGCATAGGCGGCCAGGAGCTCGATCACTTCCTGCTGGATGAGCGTGGAGTCCACGTCCATGATCAAGAACTTGCGAGGCGCGTTGCGCAGTTCCGTGGGAACCAGGGCCGTGTCCACGCCGTCGATGCCTGAGGCCGCCAACGTGCGGCGCGGACCCTCCAGCAGCGACKCCCCAACGGAGGCTTCGGCGTTTCCGGGCTCTGCATCGAGGCAGTCCAGTGCGCAGTCCGCCGCATACACCTCGAAGCGGCCGTCGCCGGTGCGGGTTTCGGCGTCGACGCTCAGCCCTGCGGCCGTGAGCAGCGACCGCAGACGCTGGATGTCGGGAAGGGACAGTTTCAGGCCGTAGCTGACTGCGGTCACGTTCGAACTCATGGCTTCAATCCTAGCGAGCGGGCGCCGGACGGCCCGAATTCGTTGCGCATCGGCCCCCGCCGCGTGACGCCCCACGGCAGCCCGCGGCGCCGGTTATCAGTCGTCCGCTTTTTTGTCCTAGTGTCTACTCCTATGAGTGAAGTTCTTGAAATGGCCGGCGTCAGCGTTGTACGTGGGGCTAAGACCCTCCTGGACAAGGTCGACTGGCAGGTCAAGGAGKGCGAACGCTGGGTGATCCTGGGACCCAACGGCGCCGGCAAGACCACTCTTCTCCAGCTGGCAGGGGCGCGGATCCACCCCACGTCCGGCACGGCGGGCATCCTGGAGGAAGTGCTGGGCGCCGTCGACGTCTTTGAGCTCCGGCCCCGGATCGGACTGTCCTCCGCAGCGCTGGCCAGCCAGATCCCGGAGCAGGAAAAGGTCCTCAACGTCGTGGTCACGGCCGCGTACGGCGTGACGGGCCGCTGGCGCGAAGGCTACGAGAAGGACGACGAACGGCGCGCCTTCGGGCTGCTGAACGAGTGGGGCATGGGCCCMCTGCTCAACCGTCCCTTCGCCTCCCTCTCCGAGGGGGAGCGCAAGCGCGTCCAGATCGCCCGAGCCCTCATGACCGACCCTGAACTCCTGCTCCTCGACGAGCCCGCCGCCGGGCTGGACCTCGGCGGCCGCGAGGACCTCGTCCAGCGCCTGAGCGAACTCGCCCGCGATGAGTCGGCCCCGGCGATTGTCCTGGTCACGCACCACCTCGAGGAAGTGCCGCCGGGCTTCACCCACGCCATGCTCCTGCGCGACGGCGGTGTGGTGGCCTCCGGCCCGCTGGCCGAGGTCCTCACGGCCGAAAACCTGAGCGCGACGTTCGGCCTGCCGCTGGACGTCACCGTCACCGCCGGCCGGTACACCGCCACCGCCACCCGCTGACGGGGCCGCTGACCGCGCGTGGAGCTCCTCAATAGCGTCTTCATTTTCTTMGCCGGGCTGTGGGCGGGCACCATCAACAGCGTCGTCGGTTCCGGCACGCTGGTCACCTTCCCGGTGCTGATCGCCCTGGGTTACCCTCCCGTCACCGCGTCCATCAGCAACGCCATGGGACTCGTGGCCGGCAATGCCGCCGGCGCCTGGGGCTACCKGAGGGAGCTGACAGGCCGGGGCAAGCAGTTGCTCCGGCTCCTGCCGGCCTCTCTGCTGGGCGCCGTGACCGGCGCCTACCTGCTGCTGCACCTGCCCGAGAAGGTCTTCTACTACGCCGCTCCCGTCCTGATTGTGCTGGCCCTGCTGATGGTGGCCTTCCAGCCGCGGCTCCAGCGGTGGGTGAAGAACCGGGAAGAAAACCCCGAGCACGCGATCCGGGACCGCCGCCACGGTGTGCTGCTCGTGGTGCTGGTGTACCTGGCCGGCGTCTATGGCGGCTACTTCGTCGCAGCCCAGGGCATCCTGCTGGTCGGCATCCTGGGCGTGTTTATGACCGGGACCATCCAGAACGCCAACGCGATGAAGAACATCCTCGTCCTGGGCGTGAACGTCATCGCCGCCTGCTCGTACCTGTTGTTCGCCTTCGACCGGATCAGCTGGGGCGTGGTCGGCCTGATCGCCGTGAGCTCCCTGATCGGCGGGGTGATTGGATCCAAGGTGGGGCGCCGGCTTTCTCCGGTGGTCCTGCGCGGGGTCATCTTCGTCCTGGGCCTGGTGGCGCTGGGATTCATGATCGCCAACCTTTTCAAATAGCCGCACGAACCTGCTGAAATGACCTGCCCGTGACTTTTTACTATCTTGACTCCGCCGACGACCCGCGGGTTTCGGACTACACCCAACTCACGGACGTGCACCTGCGCAAGGTCCGGGAACCCGCCGAGGGCCTGTACATCGCGGAGTCTTCACGCGTCCTGCGCCGGGCACTGGCGGCGGGGCACCGGCCGCGGTCCTTCTTCCTGGCCGAGAAATGGGCCGGGGACCTGGCGGATGTTTTTGCGCAGTACCCGGACGTCCCGGCCTATGTCGGCCCGKCCGCGCTGCTGGAGGAAATCACCGGGTTCCACCTGCACCGCGGCGCCATGGCCGCCATGCACCGGCCCGCCCCGGTGCCCCTGGCGGAACTGCTCGCGGGAGCCCGCCGGGTGGCCGTGCTGGAAGACATCGTGGACCACACCAACGTGGGGGCGATCTTCCGCTCCGCCGCTGCCCTGGGCGTGGACGCCGTCCTGGTGTCACCGCGCTGCGGGGATCCACTGTACCGGCGCAGCGTGCGGGTCAGCATGGGCACGGTGTTCCAGGTGCCGTGGGCGCGGCTGGAAGACTGGCCGGGAGGACTGGCCGCGCTCCGGKAGCAGGGTTTCACCGTGGCCGCCATGGAGCTCACGGATGACGCCGTAGACCTGGACGAGCTCGCGGCCCGGCGCCCCGAACGGCTGGCGCTGGTGCTGGGCACGGAGGGGGCGGGCATGAGCGAAGGCACCCTGGCCGCCGTCGACCTCGCCGTGAAGATCCCGATGCGCCCGGGCGTCGATTCGCTCAACGTCGCGGCGGCGTCGGCGGTCGCCTTCTGGGAGCTCCGCCCGAAGGGCTGACGTGCGCAAACGGCGTTCGTCACTCCGTCCGCTTTCCGCTATGATTGATAGCTGGCCGTCCGGTGCTTTCCGTCGGCCATCCCATTCATACCTGGCAGCTGGCAAAATCCAGTTGTGCGAACAAAGGTCCAATTATGAAGTCTGATACCMACCCGAAGTACGAAGCTGTTGTTTTCAACGACCTGGCTTCCGGMGTCAAGTTCCTGACCAAGTCCACCGTGTCTTCTTCCAAGACCATCGAGTGGGAAGACGGCAACACCTACCCGGTCATCGACGTCGAAATCTCCTCCGAGTCCCACCCGTTCTACACGGGCAAGCAGCGCATCATGGACTCCGCAGGCCGCGTCGAGCGCTTCAACGCTCGCTTCAAGGGCTTCGGCGGCAAGAAGTAGCTTTCTTCCCCAAGGTCTTGTAGGAAGCCCGCACCGGCAACGGTGCGGGCTTTTTGCGTTGCCCTCGCGTTCCGCCGTGCGTCCAGCCGCGAGCGGCGCCCGGGCCGCCGTCGCTTCCGTCGCGCCGCCGGCAGGATTGCCGTGGCAGGATTAATGCCATGACGACCTTTCCCTATGCTWCCGGTTCCGTGAACGACGACGGCGGCCGTCACCACGGCGAATACAAGGTCCCGGGCGGCAAGCTTGTGGTCGCCGATTTCGACGTCGTGGACGGCGTGCTKACGAACGTCTCGCTCAGCGGAGACTTTTTCCTGGAGCCGGACGAGGCGCTGCCGGAGATCAACCGCGCCCTCACCGGGCTGCCCCTGGACACCGGCGCCGCCGACATCGCGGCCGCCGTGACGGCGGCCCTGCCCGAAGACGCCGTGCTGTTCGGCTTTTCCGCCGACGCCGTCGCGGTCGCCGTCCGCCGCGCCCTGGCGAAGGCCACGGGCTGGGCGGACCACCACTGGAACATCATCGCCCCGTCCGTCCTGCCCACCCACGTCAACGTTGCCCTGGATGAGGTCCTGACCGAGGAGGTCGGGGCCGGGCGGCGCAATCCGACCCTGCGGTTCTGGGACTGGGAGGAGCCCTCCGTGGTGATCGGCAGCTTCCAGTCCGTCCGCAATGAGCTCCACCCCGCCGGTGTGGCCCGGCACGGCATCAGCGTGGTGCGCCGGATCAGCGGTGGCGGAGCGATGTTCATGGAGGCCGGCAACTGCATCACCTACTCGCTCTACCTCCCGCAGACCCTCGTGGACGGCATCAGCTTCGCGGACTCGTACAGTTTCMTGGACGCCTGGGTCATGGCCGCGCTGGAGAAGGTCGGCATCAGCGCCTTCTACGTGCCGCTCAATGACATCGCCACCGAGCATGGCAAGATCGGCGGGGCGGCCCAGAAGCGGCTCGCCAACGGGGGGATGCTGCACCACGTCACCATGAGCTACGACATCGACGCCGACAAGATGGTCGAGGTCCTGCGCATCGGGCAGGAGAAACTGTCGGACAAGGGCACCAGGAGCGCGAAGAAGCGGGTGGATCCGTTGCGCCGCCAGACCGGCATGGCACGCACCGAGATCGTCGCGGCCATGATGGACGTCTTCGCTGAACGCTATGGCGCGACGCCGTCCGAACTCACCGACGCCGAGCTCGAGGCAGCCGACCGCCGCGTCGAGACCAAGTTCGGCACCGCGGAATGGCTCCACCGGGTCCCGTAACGGGGCTGGGCTAGGCGTCCAGGGCCTGCGCCTTAAGAGACCTGCGCCTTAAGAGAACGATGCAGGTGGCTGCGCTGTTCGATGATGATCCGGCGMAGGGCGCGCGGCGCCCMGGGGTGGGCCGCCAGCCAGCGGTCGGTGCGGACGATCACCGGGTGGTTCTCGGGCGTTCCGCCGTGGCCGTCGAGATCCTGCCCCGCAGGGTAGAAGCCGCGGACAATCCGGCTGGCGATCTCGATGCTCCGGTCCGCCCAGACCTGCTCGAGGCATTCGAAGTACGGGTCAATGAACCGGGCGAGCAGTGCGGCCGCCCCGGTGTTGAATCCGGCGATGGTGGCGCTGAGGAGCTGGTTGGACAGGCCCGTGCCGTGGACGGCGGCGTCCCAGGCTGCCGCTTTGACGGACGCGTCCGGGCGGGCTGCGAGGGCCGTGGCGTGTCCGGATTTGCCCGCCGCCGTATTGTCACGGGTAAGTTCTTCGTCGAGTTGCTCCTGGGAGGCCTGGCCGTGGGCGGCGAGGGCGTGCCAGAGGTTCCAGCGCAGCTCGGCATCCACCGCGAGGCCGTCGATCACCGTGCTGCCGTCCAGGATGCCCCTGAGGAGATCGAGCCKGGCGGCGTCGTACCGGCTGGTGGCGGCGAGGGTCCGGGCCCAGGCCAGTTGTTGGTCGGACCCGGGCGTTGCCGCCTGCAGCTGTTCGGCAGCGGTGTCGAGGAAACCGCGGCGCACAGTGTCCCGCACGGCCCGGGGCACAAAGCGTTCCACCGCCGTCGAGGCGTTCCCCAGGACGTTCAGGAGGACTCCGATTCCGGTTTCGGCGGGTCCGAAGCGCTGGACGGCGTCGACGTAGAGGGCGGCCGGTGTGACCGCGTCACGGGCCGAGTCCCACAGCGCCGTCCAGCACAGCGCGCGTGCCATGGGGTCGCTGAGCTTGTCCAGGGAGCTGCGCACCGTGGTCTCGGAGTGTGGGTCCAGCCGGACCTTCGCGTAGCTGAGGTCGTCGTCGTTGACCAGCAGCAGGGCGGGCCGCGGTTTACCCGCCAGCGCTGGGACCTCCKTCCRGTCGCCGCTGACGTCGGTMTMGACGCTGTCCGAGCGGACCAGGGCGCCGGCGTCGTCKAAGTCGTAGAGGCCGATCCGCAGCCGGTGCGGCCGCGGTTCCTGCCGCCCGCTGGCCGGATCGACGGCGTCCTGCAGTACGGCGACGGAGTCGAGCTCGTCCGCGTTCGCCGTCCCGCTGGTAATCGTGATCTCACTGGAGAGGGTCGAGATGCCGGAGGTCTGCAGCCACTGCCGGGCCCACTGCGCGAGGTCGCGGCCGGATGCCGAGCTCAGCGCGGTCAGCAGCTCGGCCAGGGTGGTGTTGCCGTAGGCGTGGTCCTTGAAGTATTGCCTGGACCCGGCAATGAACGCCTCGAACCCGACGTAGGCCACGAGCTGCTTGAGGACGGACGCGCCTTTGGCGTACGTGATGCCGTCGAAGTTCTGCTTCGCGGCCTCGAGGTCCGGGATGTCGGCGACGATCGGGTGCGTCGTGGGGAGCTGGTCCTGCACGTAGGCCCAGGCCTTGCGGTTGTTGGCGAAGTTCACCCAGGCCGTGTCCCAGTCCGTGGTCCGGTCCACGCCCAGGGTGCCCATGTAGTCCGCGAAGGATTCCTTGAGCCACAGATCGTCCCACCACTTCATGGTGACKAGGTCGCCGAACCACATGTGGGCCATCTCGTGCAGGAGGGTATTGGCGCGGGCCTGGTACTGGGAGTCGGCGGCCCGGGAGGTGAAGACGTAGCTTTCCGTGAAGGTCACGAGTCCTGGGTTCTCCATGGCGCCGAGGTTGTATTMGGGCACGAACGCCTGCTCGTATTTGCCCCACGGGTAGGGGAAATCGAAGAGCTCGTTGAAGAAGCTCAGCCCGTTCTTGGTGAGTCCGAAGAGCGMCCCGGCGTCGAACGACGCGGCCATGGACGCGCGGCAGTAGAGCGCCAGCGGCACCTCCAGGACCGTACCGTCGGCCAGCGTGCCGCTCCAGGTGTCCCCGGCCCTGAAGTACGGACCGGCCAGGACGGTGGTGATGTACGTGGACATCGGCTTGGTGGGAGCGAAGTCCCAGCGGCTCGTGGCGGGGTCGGACGTTAGCTGGGTGCGCAGGACCTCAGCACCGTTCGAGGACACCTGCCAGTCCGACGGGGCCATGACATGGAACGTGAACTCGGCCTTCAGGTCGGGCTGCTCGAAGTTCGCGAACACCCGGCGCGCGTCGGCGGGTTCGTACTGCGTGTAGAGGTAGCACTGCCCGTCGGCGGGATCCACGAAGCGGTGCATGCCCTCGCCGGAGGTGCTGTACAGGGCCGTCCCGGTGATGGTGACCTGGTTCTCGGCCTGCAGGTTGTCGAGCCGGATGCGGGAGCCGTCCACGACGTCGGCCACGGCCAGGCCCTTGCCGTTGAGGAAGACGCTGTGCACGCTGCCCGCGATGAAGTCCACGAAGGTTGACGCTCCGGGCTCGCTGGCCGAGAACGTGATGACGCTGCGGCTCGTGTAKCCGGCGACACCCGGGTCCGCTGCCTGCCGGACGTCCAGGGAGACGTCGTAGCTGTGCGTGGTGATGAGGGCGGAGCGGGCCGCGGTTTCGTCGCGGCTCAGATTCTGATTCGACACCCCGCTATCTAATCACGGGAGCCTGTGTGCCGGATCACGCCGGCGGGAACATCAGGAACGCGGCGCCCAGCCCGAGCAGGGCGATCAGCAGCCAGGACGCCAGCGCGGCCAGCAGCGCGCGGGCGCCGGTGTGGAGGAGCTGGCCCACCCGCACCGCGGAGCCCAGTCCGAACAGCGCCATGCCCAGCAGCACGTCCTGGAGCACGGCGGCGGCGTCCAGGACAGCGGGGGAGAGCCAGCCGCTGGTGCGCAGGGCCGCCAGGGCCACGAATCCGAGCACAAACAGCGGGATCACCGGCGGGCGCTTGGCGCCGTCGGATCCTGAACCCAGCCGGTGGTGGAACCCCGCGGCAGCGACCACCGGCGCCAGCAGGATCACCCGCGTGAGTTTGACGACGACGGCGACCGCCAGGGCGGCGGTGCCCGCGGTCTGGGCGGTGGCCACCACCTGCCCGACGTCGTGCACCGAGGCACCGGTCCACGCCCCGAAGATCTCCGGCCCGAGGCCCAGCGGCCGCGCGAGCAGCGGCAGCACCCCGATCGCCAGCGTMCCGCACAGCGTCACGAKCGCCACGGGCAGCACGGTGTCCTCCTGCCGGATCCGGCGCACAGCGGCCATCGCCCCGATCGCGGACGCCCCGCAGATGGCKAACCCCGTAGCCACCAGCAGCGATACGCGCGGAGGAAGCCGGAAGAGCCTGCTGATCACGTAGGTGCCCGCGAAAGCCGCCGCCACCACGGCCGCAATCAGCAGCAGCGCGGCCCAGCCCAGGCCCAGCACATCGCCGAGGCTGACCTTCAGGCCCAGGACCACGATTCCGGCGCGCATGAGGTGCTTGCCGGCGAAGTCCAGCCCGGGACGCGCCGGCCCCGCGGTCCAGCCCGCCACACCCGGCAGGTTGKCGGCCAGGAGCCCAAGGAGGACGGCGAGGGTCATCGCCGGCAGCGCGGGGAGCAGCAGATGGACAGCGACGGCGGCGGCAACGGCCGCGGCGGCGCCCAGCAGGCCTGGCGCGGCCGCGGATGCGGAACTGGTGGGAGACACGACCCTACATTGCCGTACCCGGCCGGAAAAGCAGTAACTGCGGCCGCCCGGGCAGGCGCCCGTGCGCCGGGCGGGGGGCCGCCGAAATGATTTCGTAACGAAAAAGTGGTTGGCTAGTCACCATGTCTGACCTATTCCAGGATTACTCCGAGGCTGCCGGCCGCACCGGCGCCTACGACGAGATGTTTACCCCCGGCCAGCAGGCCCGGAAGTCCTACGGGCAGGTGGCCGGGGCCCTGCGTGAACTTTCATTGGCCGATGTGAGCGMCCGCGCCGATTCCATGGCACGGACCTTCCTGGACCGCGGCGTCACCTTCGACTTCGCCGGCGAGGAGCGCCCCTTCCCCCTGGACATCGTCCCCCGAGTGATCCCCGCCGATGAGTGGAGCGTCCTGGAGCGCGGTGTGGCGCAGCGGGTCCGGGCCCTGGAAGCCTTCCTCAACGACGTCTACGACAAGATGACCGTGGTGTCCGACGGCGTCATCCCGCGCCAGCTCGTCACCACGAGCGCCCACTTCMACCGCCAGGTGCACGGCTTCGAACCCGCCGGCGGCGTYCGCGTCCACATTTCCGGCATCGACGTCGTCCGGGACGCCGCGGGCACCTTCCGCGTCCTGGAGGACAACGTGCGGGTGCCCTCAGGGGTCAGCTACGTCCTCGAGAACCGCCGCGCCATGGCCAAGGGCCTGCCCGAGGCCTTCGGCCAGCAGCTCATCCGCCCGGTCGAGGAATACCCGCGCCGGCTCCTGTCCGCGCTGCGCAAAACGGCGCCCGCCGGCGTCGACGATCCCACCGTGGTGGTCCTGACCCCCGGCGTGTTCAACAGCGCCTACTTCGAGCACACGCTCCTTGCCGGCCTCATGGGCGTCGAGCTCGTMGAGGGCCGCGACCTCATCTGCCGCGGCAACCGCGTCTACATGCGCACCACCGCCGGTGAGCAGCGCGTGGATGTCATCTACAAACGCATCGACGACGAGTTCCTGGATCCGCTGCAGTTCCGGGCCGATTCCATGCTCGGCTGCCCGGGCCTCGTCAACGCTGCCCGCGCCGGTGGCGTGACCATCGCCAACGCGGTGGGCAACGGCGTCGCCGATGACAAGCTCGTGTACAGCTACGTGCCGGACCTGATCCGGTACTACCTCAGCGAAGAGCCCGTGATCGCCAATGTGGACAC
>NZ_JBFTHK010000131.1:0-12233 GCF_056394205.1 Arthrobacter sp. 10T413_2
GTCGTCGACCTCGGCTGCGGTCCGGGCAACCTGACCGCGACTCTCGCGGACCGGTGGCCGGGGGCCMAGGTGGTGGGCCTGGATTCCTCGCCGKAGATGCTGGCCAAGTCGAGGGACCATGCGGCCGCGGCGGCCAACCTCTCCTATGAGCTGGCCGACATCGGGCACTGGCTGCCCTCCGGCGAGACCGACGTGGTGGTCACCAACGCCGCCCTGCAGTGGGTGCCCGGACACCGCGAGTTGTTGCCGGCGTGGCTTGATGCCCTCAAACCGGGGGCCTGGTTCGCGCTACAGGTGCCGGGGAACTTCAACGCCCCCTCCCACACCCTGATGCGGGAACTGGCCGAGTCCCCGGCGTGGGCGGGTCGGCTCGCCGGGGTCCTGCGCCACGACGACGTGGTAGGGGAGGCGGCGGAATACCTTGACATCATGCTCGACGCCGGTTGCGCCGCCGATGCGTGGGAAACCACCTACCTGCAACTGCTCCCGGGCGCCCACCCTGTCCTGGAGTGGGTCCGCGGGACGGGGCTCAGGCCGGTCCTGGCCGCCCTCCCGGCAGACGAGGCCAGGGAGTTTGAGGCGGAGTACTCGGCGCGACTGGACGAGGCGTATCCGGCGGGCCGGCACGGGACCGTCTTCCCGTTCCGGCGCACCTTTGCGGTGGCGCAAAAACGCGGGTGAGAGGCATGTCTGCCGGTTGACACGAGGCACTCCGGAATGGGGCTTACAATGACGTGGCGGCGTGGGGGCGGCCGTTAGGCTGATTCCTATTCCGAGCCCTGGGCAAGTGATGGAGGTTCGGTGCTAATAAGCCTGATGGCGCGGCTACTGTCCGCGCATAAGGGGAGCGTGCTGGCCATCGTTGTGCTCCAGCTCGTGCAAACCACCGCCAACCTGCTCCTSCCCACCCTGAACGCCGCGATTATCGACGACGGCATCATCGGCGGGGACACGGGGGAAATCCTCCATCTGGGCGGCTGGATGGCCGGAATCGCCGCCGTGCAGGTGGCTACGGCTATAGCGGCGGGTTACCTGGGCGCCGTCGTCGCCATGGAGCTTGGCGGGCAGCTGCGCGAGGAACTCTTMGCGAAGGTGCAGTCCTTTTCCTCCCAGGAGGTCGGGGTCTTCGGTGCGCCCAGCCTCGTTACCCGGGCCACGAACGACGTCGCCCAGATCCAGAACCTCGCAGTCCTGGTCTTCACCATGTTGATCGCGGCCCCTGCCATCTTCATCGGCGGCATCGCGCTGGCCGTGCACCAGGACGTGGTGCTGTCCTGGATCGTGGTCGCCGTGATCCCGATCCTCACGGTGATCATGACGGTGATCGTGCGCCGCCTGATTCCGCTGTACCGCGAGGGCCAGGGACTTCTCGACAGGATCGGCCGCGTGCTGCGCGAGCAGATCATCGGCGCCAACGTCATCCGCGGCTTCGTCCGGCAGGACCACGAAATCCGCCGCTTCGACGAAGCCAACAAGGACCTCACCCGGAACAATCTGCGCTCCGCCCTGCTGGTGGCCGGGATGATGCCGATGATCATGCTGGTGGTCAACCTGTCCTCCGTGTGCGTGGTGTGGTTCGGCGGCCACCGGATCGACGCCGGCGAAATGCGGCTCGGTGCCCTCACCGCGTTCATCGCCTACATCCTGCAAATCCTGATCGCCATCATGATGGCGATGTACGTGTTCATGACCGCCCCGCGGGCCGCGGCGTGCGCGGAACGGATCCGCGAGGTACTGGACACGAAACCGTCCATCGCGGACCCGGCTGCCCCCGCCGGGGCGCATGCCGGCCCTGCCCGGCCCGAAGATGCGGCACTGCCCGAAGATGCGGCACGGCAGGTGAGCACGTCGCATGCCCGTCATACTGCCCGCCCCGCACACGCCGTCGAGTTCCGCAACGTGTCCTTCGCCTATCCCGGCGCCGAGGAGCCCGTGCTGGACGGCATCTCATTCACCGCCGCCCCCGGGACCACGACGGCGATCATCGGCGCGACCGGCAGCGGCAAGACGACCCTCTTAAACCTGATTCCCCGCTTCCTCGACGCGACCGGCGGCGAGATCAGCATCGGGGGACGCAATGTGCGGGCCATGCCGCTGGAGGCCCTGCGGGGCCTCATCGCCATCGTCCCGCAGCACTCCTACCTCTTCTCCGGCACGGTCGCTGAAAACCTTCGCCTCGGTTCACCGGCCGCCGCCGATCCGGACTTGTGGCAGGCACTCGAGTCCGCCCAGGCAGCCGACTTTGTCCGCGCCCTGCCTCTCGGGCTCGACGCGCCCGTCAGCCAGGGCGGCACCAACTTCTCCGGCGGCGAACGCCAGCGCCTGTGCATCGCCCGGGCAGTGCTCAAGGATTCGCCGGTCTACCTGTTCGATGACAGTTTCTCCGCCCTGGACTACGGGACCGATGTCCGGCTCCGTGCGGCGATCGAGCCTCTGCTGGAGCAGGCCACCGTGCTGATCGTGGCCGAACGGGTGGCAACGATCGTGGACGCCGGGCTGATCCTCGTGCTGGAGGACGGCCGCCTCGTCGCGCAGGGTACACACGCCGAACTCATGGAGTCCTCGCCAAGCTACCGGGAGATCGCCGCGTCCCAGCTCGTCCTGGAGGAAACCCTGTGAGCCGCGGCCGGGCGTCAGGCACGGAGTCCGCGGCCCTGGCCGGGGCCAAAGAGCGCTCCAAATGKCGGGCCGCAGCCCGGCTGCTGGGCTTGCTGCGGCCGCTCAAGTGGCGGATGGCCGGTGTCATCGCGGCCACCTGCGCGTTCGTGACGCTCAACGTCGCCGCCCCGAAAGTCCTGGGAGACGCGACCGACGTCGTGGTCGCAGGATTCCTCGGCGGCGCCCTCGACGAACAGGCGCTGGCCGGGCGGCTCCTGACGGTGTCCGCCCTGTACGTCGGGGCGTCCCTCTTCAGCTGGATCCAGGGCGCCCTGACCGCCACGGCCGTGCAGCGGCTCAGCTACGGGCTCCGCGGCTCMGTGGAGCAAAAACTCCATGTCCTGCCGTCGAGCCATTTCGAGGAGCAGCGCCGCGGCGAGGTGCTCAGCAGGGCCACGAACGACGTCGACAACATCTCCCAGGCCCTCAACCAGCTCCTCAACCAGCTGATCATGTCCGTCCTGATGCTCTCCGCCGCACTCGCCATGATGCTCTGGCTCTCGCCGCTGCTGGCGCTGATCGCTGTCCTCTCGGTGCCTGTGTCGACCGTCATCACTGTGTTCGTGGCCAAGCATTCCCAGGCGCACTTCACGGAACAATGGAGCAGTACCGGGGCGCTGCACGCCCAACTCGAAGAATTCTTCACGGGGCATGAAGTGGTCAAGGCCTTCGGCCGGCAGGAGGCGTCGGCGGCGAGCTTCCGGGACTGCAACGACAGGCTCACGCGGTCCAGCGCCCGCGCCCAGTATCTGTCCGGCATAGTGCAGCCGCTCATGGTGTTMGTCGCCAATCTCAACTACATTGCCGTGGCCGTGGTGGGGGCGCTCCAGGTCACCACCGGGGCCATGACGATCGGCGGCATCCAGGCTTTCATCCAGTTCTCCCGCCTTTTCAGCCAGCCGATGGGCCAKATCGGCGGAATGCTGACCCTCCTGCAGTCCTGCCTCGCGTCCGCGGAGCGTGTTTTTGAGCTGCTTGATGCTCCCGAGATCCCGCCGGACAGCGCGGTGCCGGCCGCTGCGGCCAACGGCGGCGGCAGGCTTCACGGCGCCGGCACCCCGCTGACGGTCGATACCMCGCTCAAGGTCCATGCCCCGCGCAAGACCAATGGCCGGCACAAGTTCAACGGCCGGCGCAAGCCCCGGGACCTGCGGGAAGCCAACGCTCCGCTGACGGCGGGCACGGCCGCGGGCCGGGTCGCGTTCGAGCACGTCACCTTCAGCTACAGCCTCGGCACCCCCGTGGTGAAGGACCTGTCCTTTACGGTGGAACCGGGACAGACCGTGGCAATCGTGGGACACACCGGCGCCGGCAAGACCACCGTGGTGAACCTCCTGATGCGCTTCTACGAACTCGACTCGGGCCGGATCCTGGTGGACTCAACCGACATCGCCACCATCCCGCGGGACGAGCTCCGGTCCGTCTTCGGCACGGTTTTGCAGGATGCGTGGCTGTTCACCGGCAGCATCCGGGAGAACATCKAGTACGGCCGGCCCGKGGCCACCGACGCCGAGATTGTCGCGGCGGCCCGGGCMAGCCATGTGGACCAGTTCGTCAGGGCCCTGCCGGCCGGGTACGCCACCATGCTCGGCAACGACGGCGACTCCCTGAGCCGGGGCCAGTGCCAGCTCGTCTCGATCGCGCGGGCGCAGCTCGCCGGCCGCAGCATCCTGGTGCTGGATGAGGCGACGAGTTCCGTGGACAGCCGTACCGAGGTGCAGATCCGGCATGCCATGGAGCGGCTTCGCCAAGGTCACACTAGCTTCGTGATCGCGCACCGTTTGTCCACGGTCCGGGACGCTGATCTAATTCTCGTCATGGACCACGGACGGATCGTTGAACACGGCACCCATCAGCAGCTGATGGCCGGGAGCGGGCTCTACAAGGATTTGTACGACGCACAGTTCGCCGGTCGCGAACACGTGCAGGMCGTCGGGGAGCCGGAACAGTGAGCCCCGCGGACACCKCGGGGGAGCGTTTCCCCGGTTCCTGGCGGACCAATCCGGCCAGCTCCGTCCCGCTCTTCGAACAGCTCCGGCTGTACGTCATTGAACGCGCCGATAACGGCACGCTCGCGCCGGGTACCCGGCTGCCGGCCGTGCGGAGCCTCGCGACCGAACTGGGCGTTGCGCCCCACACTGTGGCCCGTGCCTACAAGGAACTCGAGGCCGCCGGCGTCGTCGTGACCCGGGGCCGGAACGGCACGGTCGTCTGCGCCCGCGATGCCGCCTGGAGCTCGCTCTCCGCCGCCGCGGCGGAGTTCGCGGCGGCGGCCAAAGCGCAGGGCGCGAGCTTCGCCGAGGCCGTGCAGTTGCTGGCCGCCGCCTACGACCGCCACTAGCACATCCGGGCGGACCCCGCGGCGGGCAGAATAGTTTTTCGAAGAAGTTTTCGATTAGCATTAGATTCGTGCCTAAAGCTGTAGCTGAAGATCCAGCCGTTGAAGTCCAGTCCGCCGTCGAACCGCTGGCAGCCCCGGAGGCCGTCCCGCCCCGTCCCGAGCTGAAACGCCCGGACATGACGCGCCTCGTCGTCAAGGGCGCGCGCGAACACAACCTGCGCAACGTGGACCTGGACCTGCCCCGCGATGCCATGATCGTGTTTACCGGCCTGTCCGGCTCCGGCAAGTCCTCCCTGGCGTTCGACACCATCTTCGCCGAGGGTCAGCGCCGCTATGTCGAGTCCCTCTCCGCCTACGCCCGGCAGTTCCTGGGCCAGGTGGACAAGCCCGACGTCGACTTCATCGAGGGCCTCTCGCCGGCCGTGTCGATCGACCAGAAGTCCACGAGCAAGAACCCGCGCTCCACCGTGGGCACCATCACCGAAATTTACGACTACATGCGCCTGCTGTGGGCCCGCGTGGGCCGGCCGCACTGCCCCATCTGCGGCGAGCCCGTGGCCAAGCAGACCCCCCAGCAGATCGTTGACCAGCTGCTCGAACTTCCGGACGGCACGCGCTTCCAGGTGCTGGCACCCGTGGTCCGCGGCCGCAAGGGCGAATTCGTCGACCTCTTCAAGGAACTGACCGCCAAGGGCTACTCGCGGGCACGCGTGGACGGCGACCTCGTCCAGCTGAGCGATCCGCCCAAGCTGGGTAAGCAGTTCAAGCACACCATCGAAGTGGTCGTGGACCGCCTCGTGGTCAAGGAAGGCATCAGCCAGCGCCTCACCGACTCCGTCGAAACCGCGCTCGGCCTGGCGGAGGGCCGCGTCCTGGCCGAATTCGTCGACCTCGACGCCGACGACCCGGAGCGGATCAGGGCGTTCTCCGAACACCTCGCCTGCCCCAACGAACACCCCCTGGCGATCGACGAGATCGAGCCGCRCTCCTTCTCGTTCAACAACCCGTTCGGCKCCTGCAGCGCCTGCAGCGGCATCGGCACCAAGCTGGAAGTCGATGAGGATCTCATCATCCCCAACCCGGAGCTCTCGCTTTCGGAGGGCGCCATTGCGCCGTGGTCGCTGGGCACCGCCACCACGGAGTACTGGAACCGGCTGCTGGGCGGCCTCGCCAAGGAGCTCGACTTCTCCATGACGACGGCGTGGGAAAAGCTCGACGCCGACGTCCGGCAGACCGTGCTGCACGGCAAGGACCACAAGGTCGTGGTGCAGTACCGCAACCGCTTCGGCCGGGAACGCAAGTACAGCACCGGCTTTGAGGGCGTCGTGCAGTACGTCCACCGCAAGCATGGCGAGACCGATTCCGACTCGGCGCGCGACCGCTACGAGGAGTACATGCGCCAGGTACCGTGCCCGGCCTGCAACGGTGCACGCCTGAACCCCGCGTCCCTTTCGGTGCTGATCAACGGCAAGTCCATCGCCGAAGTCGCCGCGCTGCCCATGCGGGAATGCGCGCACTTCCTCGACAACCTCGTCCTCACGGGCCGCGAAGCGCAGATCGCCCACCAGGTCCTCAAGGAAATCCAGGCCCGGCTGACCTTCCTCCTCGACGTCGGACTCGAATACCTGAACCTGGAGCGGCCCTCCGGAACCCTGTCCGGCGGTGAAGCCCAGCGCATCCGGCTGGCCACCCAGATCGGCTCCGGACTTGTAGGCGTGCTCTACGTCCTCGACGAGCCCTCCATCGGCCTGCACCAGCGGGACAACCGCCGCCTGATCGAAACCCTCACCCGGCTCCGGGACCTKGGCAACACCCTGATCGTGGTGGAGCATGACGAGGACACCATCCACGAAGCCGACTGGGTCGTGGACATCGGACCCGGTGCCGGCGAGCACGGCGGCATGGTGGTCCACTCCGGTTCGTACCAGGACCTGCTGAAGAACACGGAGTCCCTGACCGGCGACTACCTCTCCGGCCGGAAGTCCATCGAGGTACCGAAGAAGCGGCGCAAATACGACAAGAAGCGCGAGCTCAAAGTCGTCGGCGCCAAGGAAAACAACCTGCTCAACGTGGACGCAGCTTTCCCGCTGGGCCTCTTCACCGCCGTCACCGGCGTCAGCGGCTCCGGCAAGTCCACCCTCGTCAACGAGATCCTCTACAAGGTGCTCGCCAACAAGCTCAACGGCGCCAAGCAAGTGGCGGGCCGGCACAAGTCCGTCCAAGGCCTCGAACACCTGGACAAGGTGGTGCACGTCGACCAGAGCCCCATCGGACGCACCCCGCGCTCGAACCCGGCCACCTACACCGGCGTGTTCGACCACATCCGGAAGCTCTTCGCCGAGACCACCGAGGCGAAGGTCCGCGGCTACCAGCCCGGCCGGTTCTCCTTCAACGTCAAGGGCGGCCGCTGCGAGGCCTGCTCCGGCGACGGCACCCTGAAGATCGAGATGAACTTCCTGCCGGACGTCTATGTCCCCTGCGAGGTCTGCMACGGTGCCCGGTACAACCGCGAAACCCTGGAGGTCCACTACAAGGGCAAGACGATCGCGGACGTGCTGAACATGCCCATCGAGGAAGGCGCCGAGTTCTTCGCGGCGTTCTCCCCGATCGCCCGGCACCTCAACACGCTTGTCGACGTCGGCCTCGGCTACGTCCGGCTCGGCCAGCCCGCCACCACGCTCTCCGGCGGCGAGGCCCAGCGCGTGAAGCTCGCGGCTGAGCTCCAGAAGCGCTCCAACGGCCGCAGCGTCTATGTCCTGGACGAGCCCACCACGGGCCTGCACTTCGAGGACATCCGCAAGCTCCTCATGGTGCTGCAGGGCCTCGTGGAAAAGGGCAACACCGTGATCACGATCGAGCACAACCTCGACGTCATCAAGAGCGCCGACTGGATCGTGGACCTTGGCCCCGACGGCGGTTCCGGCGGCGGCCGGGTAGTGGCCTCCGGCACCCCGGAGCAGGTCGCAAAGTCCAGCGAAAGCCACACGGCCGCGTTCCTCGCCGAACTCCTCGCCTGAGAACTGACCCCGTGCCGTGCGGACGGGCCGGGAGCACCACTGCGGAGCGCTCCCGGCCTACGGCACGGCCAAGGAGCCCCCTGATGTATTCCTGAAGGAGTATGCGAATTTCTGGCATCCGTGCACTCGTGAGAAACTAAGCCGGTGACGCATACAACAGTGCCCGTGATCTTCGACCTCGACGGCACTCTTGTCGATCCGGCCGGGGGCATCACGGGCGGAATCGCCGCGGCCCTCACCGAACTCGGACTGCCCGTTCCGGACCCTGCCCGGATGGACGAGATGGTCGGACCCAAACTGAGCCATTCMCTCACGGAAATCGCCCGCGTACCGGCAGCGCTCCTCGCGGACGTCATCCGGATCTATCGCCGGCACTACGCGTCCACCGGCATCGCGCAGAGCCGGCTGTACCCCGGAATCCGCGACCTCCTCGAAGGCTTCGTCGCCGCCGGGCGGCCCATCGCCGTCGCCACCCAGAAACCGGAAGGTCTGGCMCGCACCGTGCTGGAACACCACGGCATCGCCGGACTCTTCCACAGCATCCGCGGCTCGACCGCCGACGAGGCAGGCGCCGCAACGGACTCCGTCCCCTTAGGCAAGGCCGCCATCGTCGCCGCCGCGCTCTCGGACCTGGCTGCCGCCGTCCCGTCGACGGCCGGCCATGCCGTGATGGTGGGCGACCGCGCCCAGGACGTCGCCGGGGCCGCCGCCAACGGACTGGACTGCATCGGCGTAGGCTGGGGTTTTGCGCCCGACGGCGAACTGCACGCGGCCGGCGCCGTCGAGATCGTGCACACCACCACGGCGCTCCACGCAACGATCACCAGACTCTCCGAACGCCCGGGGACCGCAGCCCTGAACGAGGTGCACACCGATGGAAATGTTTGACGTCATCCGATGGACCACGCGCGGGCTCATATCGTCCACGTGCCGTCCCACGGTCATCGGCCTGGAGAACGTGCCCAAGGAAGGCCCGTTCATCGTGGCCCCCAACCACCTCTCCTTCCTGGACAGCGTGATCGTCCAGGCCCTCATGCCGCGGCCCGTGGCGTTCTTCGCGAAGGCCGAGTACTTCACCACCGGCGGCGTCAAGGGCAAGGCCATGAAGTCCTTMTTCGAGGCCGTGGGCTCCATCCCCGTCGAGCGCGGGGAGCAGGCCGCCAGCGTCCAGGCGCTGAAGACGMTGCTGGACATCCTCGACGCCGGCCGCGGCGTGGGCATCTACCCCGAAGGCACCCGCTCCCGCGACGGCATCCTGTACCGCGGCCGCACCGGCGTCGGCTGGCTGGCCCTCACGACGGGGGCGCCGGTGATCCCGGTTGGCCTGATCGGCACGGAACACCTGCAGCCGGCGGACAGCAAGGCGGTCAAACCGCAGCACTTCACCATGAAGGTGGGCGAGCCGCTGTACTTCGAGAAGACGGGACCGGACCACTCGCTGCCGGCCCGCCGCCAGGTCACCGACCGCATCATGGACGCCATCGCGGAACTGAGCGGCCAGGAACGCTCCACCAGCTACAACCAGAGCAAGTCGGTCGAATAGCGGGAGCAGCCGCGGTTCCCCGGCCGGGCCGGTGCCGCGGCACTCCCGGAGGCTCAGTAGACTGGAACCGTGGCAGATCCAGCGGGTTACCGACCCCAGACAGGTGAAATCCCGACCAATCCGGGCGTGTACCGCTTCCGCGATCCGCACGGCCGGGTCATCTATGTCGGCAAGGCCAAGAACCTCCGTTCCCGGCTGAATTCCTACTTCGCCAACCCGGCAGGGCTGATGCCCAAGACCTACGCCATGGTGCACACGGCCAGCAGCGTCGAATGGACCGTGGTGGGCAGCGAACTCGAGTCGCTGCAGCTGGAATACACCTGGATCAAGGAATTCACGCCGCGATTCAACGTGATGTTCCGGGACGACAAAAGCTACCCGTACCTGGCCGTCACGATGGGGGAGAAGTACCCGCGCGTCCAGGTGCTCCGCGGCGACCGGCGCAAAGGCACCCGGTATTTCGGCCCCTACACCGCCGGTGCGATCCGGGACACCATGGACACCCTGCTGCGGGTCTTCCCCGTGCGCAGCTGCAGCGCCGGCGTGCTCAAACGCGCCGAAGCCAGCGGCCGGCCGTGCCTGCTCGGCTACATCGACAAATGCTCCGCGCCCTGCGTGGGGCGCATCTCCGCCGAGGACCACCGCGCCCTGGCCGAGGACTTCTGCACCTTCATGGGCGGGKAAGCCAAGCCCTTCGTGAACCGGCTGGAACGCGAGATGGCCGCCGCGGTCGCCGAGCTCGACTACGAGCGGGCGGCGCGCCTCCGGGACGACATCGTGGCGATGAAGAAAGTCTTCGAACGCAACGCCGTCGTTCTCGCCGAGGGCAYGGACGCGGACGTCTTCGCCCTCCACGAAGACGAACTCGAAGCCGCCGTCCAGGTCTTCCACGTCCGCGGCGGCCGGATCCGCGGCCAACGCGGCTGGGTGGTGGAAAAGGTMGAGGACTCCACCACCCCCGAACTGGTCGAACACCTGCTCCAGCAGGTCTACGGCGAGGAAGCCGGCGTCCAGGGCAGGCTGCCCCGGGAGGTCCTGGTGCCCGCCGAACCCAGCAACGCCGCCGAACTCGCGCAATGGCTCAGCGGCCTGCGCGGGGCCCGCGTGGACATCCGGGTGCCTCAGCGCGGCGACAAGGCCGCGCTCATGTCCACGGTGCGGGACAACGCCGAGCACGCGCTGAAGCTGCACAAGTCCCGGCGCGCCGGCGACCTCACCATGCGCTCCCAGKCCCTCCAGGAACTCCAGGAGGCACTCGACCTCCCCGTGGCGCTGCTGCGGATCGAATGCTTCGACATTTCCCACGTCCAGGGCACCAACGTGGTCGGCTCCATGGTGGTGGTGGAGGACGGGCTGCCGAAGAAGTCCGACTACCGCAAGTTCGCCGTCACGGGGGCCGCCGCCACCGACGACACCGCCGCAATGCACGATGTCCTGACCCGACGGTTCCGGCACTACCTGGACGAGAAACGCGAACAGGCGGCCGCCGCGGCCAAACCGGCACACCAGGCCGCGCTGGAAGCGGCAACCGCGGCGGCGGTCGCGGACTCCACCACGCCGGCCCCGCGGAGCAAATTTGCCTACCCGCCCAACCTCGTCGTCGTTGACGGCGGCAAACCGCAGGTCAACGCCGCCGCCCGGGCGCTGGCCGAACTGGGCATCGAGGACGTGTACGTTGTCGGCCTGGCCAAACGGCTCGAGGAGGTGTGGCTGCCGGACAGCGACTTCCCGGTGATCCTGCCGCGCGCCTCCGCCGGCCTGTACCTGCTGCAGCGGATCCGCGACGAGGCCCACCGCTTCGCCATCTCCTTCCACCGGCAAAAGCGCGGCAAGGCCATGACGGTCTCCGCGCTGGACGGMGTGCCCGGGCTGGGCGAGTCCAAACGCAAGGCCMTCCTGGCCGAATTCGGTTCCGTMAAGGGCATCAAAGCGGCGACGCAGGAAGAACTCACCGGCGCCAAGGGGATCGGTCCGTCCCTGGCCGCCGCGATCGTCCGGCACTTCACTGCCGGCGGCGAGGAAGCCGCCACGGTTCCGGCCATCAACATGACCACCGGCGAAATCCTCGAAACTTAGCTAGCTCCGCCAAACTTAGCTAGGGTAAAGACTTGGGAAACGGCACGGGCGCGKCATCACCGCGGCCGCGCCGCTACCTGACCGCAACAGCAGACGCACAGGCAGAGATGGGGCTTCACTGATGGCAGACTCGACGGCAGAATCCGGGACGGATGAGGACGGCATGACACCCGTCAAACCCGTCGAGGCGKAACTGCTCGTGGTGACCGGCATGTCCGGAGCCGGCCGGAGCACCGCCTCGGACGCCCTCGAGGACCACGGCTGGTACGTCGTGGAAAACCTCCCGCCGCAGATGCTCGGCACGCTCGCGGAACTGGTGTCGCGCACACCGCACTCGATGTCCAAGCTCGCCGTCGTGATGGATGTCAGGAGCAAGGACCTGTTCGCGGACATGCGCGCTGCGCTACGCGCCCTCGAGGCCTCCGGGGTGACCTTCCGCGTGCTGTTCCTCGATGCTAACGACGATGTCCTGGTCCGCCGCTTCGAGCAGGGCCGCCGGCCGCACCCGCTTCAGGGCGGCGGCCGGATCCTCGACGGCATCGCCGCCTAGCGGGAGCTTGTCCGTGAGCTGAGGGACACCGCTGACATCGTCCTGGAT
>NZ_JBFTHK010000132.1:0-12181 GCF_056394205.1 Arthrobacter sp. 10T413_2
CCGCTTCGGTGACGGCTTTGATCTGGCGCAGGGTCTCGTCAATGTCCTGGTACTCGCCGGACACCAGCTMCGCGCGKCCCAGCCGGGACATCCGGGAACCGGTGTCCTCCAGTGCCAGCACGATGCCGCCGCACAGCTGTCCCACCGCCTTGCGGAGTTCCTCGTCGGAGATGCCGTCCACGGCCAGCTTGTCCAGTTCGGCGCCGAGCAGCTCGATAACCTGCCGGACCTTCGACGGCGTGCAGCCGGCATACATGCCGAAATAGCCGGCGTCGGCGTACGAGGAGGCGAAGGAGTAGGTGGAGTAGACGAGTCCGCGCTTCTCGCGAACCTCCTGGAAGAGCCGGGACGACATGCCGCCGCCAAGCACGGCGTTGAGCACGCTCATGACGAAGCGGCGGTCGTCTGTGGCGACCAGCGACGGGCAGCCCATGATGATGTTGGCCTGTTCCACGGGACGCTTGACGACGTGCAGGCCTGCGGTGCCGGTKATGTCCGCTCGCTCGGTGGAGCGGCGCTGCACCGGAGCGGCAGCGGGCTCAAGGCTCCAGCCGGCGGAGTGCAGGGCATCCACCACAAGCCCGCAGACGACGTCGTGGTCCAGGCCGCCGGCGGCCGTAACCACGAGCTCGTCGGGACGGTAGTAACGGCGGTAGTGGTMCCACACCGAGTCGCGGGCCACGGCGCGGATGGCTGCCGGGGTGCCGCCGATCGGGCGGCCGAGGGGGTGGGATCCRAGGACGGCGGCGACAAAGTGCTCATGCGCGACGTCCGTGGGGTCGTCGCTGTCCATCGCGATTTCCTCGAGGATGACGTCGCGTTCCTGCTCCATCTCCTGCGGGTCCAGGACGGCCCCGGTGATCATGTCGGCGATGACATCGATCGCCATGGGGAGGTCGGTGTCCAGGACGCGGGCGAAGTAGCAGGTGCTTTCCTTCGCGGTGGCGGCGTTTGATTCCCCGCCGACCTCGTCGAAGGCCGAGGCGATTTCCAGGGCGGTCCGGCGCTTGGTGCCCTTGAACAGCAGGTGTTCCAGGAAGTGGGTGGAGCCGTGCTGCCCGGGGGCCTCGTCGCGTGAGCCCACACCGACCCAAAAACCGATGGTTGCCGACCGCTGGCCGGGCATGGCTTCGGTCAGCACGCGGACGCCGCCGGGAAGGACCGAGCGGCGAACCTCGGAACCGCCGTCGGCTCCGTGGATCAGGGTGTCTGCGTGCTGATTCTGCTCAAGCGGCAGGGGGACGACTGTCATCAAGGCCTTTCCATAAACCATCAAAATAATGCGTCAAATCTGCCTGCCATCGTACCAGCGGGCCACTCCCCCGGCGGCTGCTCCCTGGACATAAGCAGGAACATCTGCAGGGACACCTACGAGGGCATCTACGAGGACTTTAACCAACGGCGGGGCCGGTGGATGATCCACCGGCCCCGCCGTTTGGTCAGGACAGACTACTCTGCTGCGGCGTCCGCGGAGACCTCAGCGCTGTCTGCGTCCTCGGAGCCTGCCTCGTCGKCCACAACGGGCGACAGGGAGAGCTTGCCGCGGTCGTCGATCTTGGTGATTTCCACCTGGATCTTCTGGCCGACGGAGACGACGTCCTCGACGTTGTCCACGCGCTTGCCGCCGGCGATCTTGCGCAGCTCGGAGATGTGCAGCAGACCGTCCTTGCCCGGGGTCAGGGAAACGAAGGCGCCGAAGGTGGTGGTCTTGACGACCGTACCCAGGTAGCGCTCACCGATTTCCKGGATCTGCGGGTTGGCGATGGCGTTGATCGCGGACCGTGCTGCGTCGGCAGACGGGCCGTTCGTGGCGCCGATGTAGACAGTTCCGTCGTCCTCGATCGAGATGTCGGCTCCGGTGTCTTCCTGGATCTGGTTGATCATCTTGCCCTTCGGGCCGATAACCTCGCCGATCTTGTCTACCGGGATCTTGACCGCGATGACGCGCGGCGCGAACTCGGAGAGCTCGTCCGGGGTGTCGATCGCGGAGTTCAGGACATCCAAGATGTGCAGGCGGGCTTCGCGGGCCTGCTTCAGGGCGGCGGCCAGGACGGAGGCCGGGATGCCGTCGAGCTTCGTGTCCAGCTGGATGGCCGTGACGAACTCGGAGGTACCGGCAACCTTGAAGTCCATGTCGCCGAAAGCATCTTCGGCGCCGAGGATATCGGTCAGGGCGGCGTAGCGGGTCTGGCCGTCAACCTGGTCGGAGACCAGGCCCATGGCGATACCGGCAACAGCGGCCTTCAGCGGCACACCTGCATTGAGCAGGGACAGCGTCGACGCGCAGACGGAACCCATCGACGTCGAACCGTTGGAGCTGAGGGCCTCAGACACCTGGCGGATGGCGTAGGGGAATTCCTCGCGGGAGGGCAGCACCGGCATGATGGCGCGCTCTGCGAGGGCTCCGTGACCGATTTCGCGGCGCTTCGGGGAACMGACGCGGCCGGTCTCGCCGGTGGAGTACGGCGGGAAGTTGTAATTGTGCATGTAGCGCTTGCGCGTCACGGGAGACAGCGAGTCGATCTGCTGTTCCATCTTGAGCATGTTCAGCGTGGTGACACCCATGATCTGGGTCTCGCCGCGCTCGAAGATGGCCGAGCCGTGAACGCGGGGCAGGACCTCAACCTCGGCGGTGAGCTGGCGGATGTCCGTCAGGCCGCGGCCGTCGATGCGGATCTGGTCCTTGAGGATGCGCTGGCGCACAACCTGCTTGGTGACGGAGCGGAAGGCTGCGGACAGCTCCTTCTCACGGCCTTCGAACTGGCCGGCCAGGGAAGAGGTGACCTCGTCCTTGAGCTCGTCGGAGGCGGTGTCGCGTTCCTGCTTGTCGGCGATCTGGAAGACGGCGGCCAGCTTCTCGGCGGCGGCGGACTCGACGGCGGCGTAGACGTCGTCCTGGTAGTCCAGGAAGACCGGGAACTCCACGGTCGGCTTGGCGGCGCGGGCTGCCAGGTCGGACTGTGCTTCGCAGAGGGCCTTGATGAACGGCTTGGCGGCCTCGAGGCCTTCGGAGACAACTTCTTCGGTCGGGGCGGTGGCGCCCTGTTCCTTGATGAGGTTCCAGGAGTTGTMGGTGGCTTCGGCTTCAACCATCATGATGGCGACGTCATCGCCAGCAATGCGGCCGGCAACGACCATGTTGAAGACGGCGTTCTCGAGCTGGGAGTGCTTCGGGAACGCAACCCACTGCGAGCCGTGCTCGTCGGCGACGAGGGCAACGCGGACGCCGCCGATCGGGCCGGAGAAGGGCAGGCCTGAAAGCTGGGTGGACATCGAGGAAGCGTTGATGGCTACGACGTCGTAGAGCTCGTCCGGGTTGATGGACAGCACGGTGACGACGATCTGGACCTCGTTGCGCAGGCCCTTGACGAATGCGGGGCGCAGCGGGCGGTCCATGAGGCGGCAGGCCAGGATGGCTTCCGTGGAAGGGCGGCCTTCGCGGCGGAAGAACGAGCCCGGGATACGGCCGGCAGCGTACATGCGCTCTTCGACGTCGACCGTCAGCGGGAAGAAGTCGAAGCCTTCACGCGGGTGCTTGCCGGCGGTGGTGGCGGACAGCAGTGCGGTCTCTTCATCGATGTAGACCATCGCTGCGCCGGCGGCCTGCTTGGCAAGACGGCCGGTTTCGAAGCGGATTACACGCTTGCCGAAGCGGCCATTGTCAATGACTGCTTCTGAGAACTGGATTTCGGGACCCTCCAAGAGAGTCACCTCCGTTTCATGGTTCACGGAGCCCAGCCGCATCAACCCAGCCCAGCATCTGTCTACTGGCCTGCACTGCACCCGGTCATCGATCGAGACCCACGGGCCGGGCTTCAATCCTTGAAGCCGTTCCCGGGAATCACTACCGAGGACCGCGAATGCGTGATGCGGTTGATCCTCCTGTTTAGTTTTGTCCTGAAGAAGGCGGCCCTTTCCGGTCCGGAAGGGGCCGCCCCTTAAAGCTGACTAGCGACGCAGGCCGAGGCGCTCGATGAGCTKACGGTAGCGGGTGATGTCAGTGTTCTTGAGGTAGGTGAGCATGCGCTTGCGACGACCAACCATGGCCAGCAGACCGCGCTGGGTGTGGTAGTCGTGCTTGTGCACCTTCATGTGCTCAGTGAGATCCTTGATCCGCTGAGTCAGGACCGCAACCTGGACCTCCGGCGAACCGGTGTCGCCCTCGGACGTTGCGAATTCCTTGATGATGGACTGCTTTACAGCGGCTTCAAGTGCCACGTTAACTCCTAGAGATGTGCCGTGAGGCCCGAAAACAGTACTTCACTGCCGGGGGTGCCGTCCCGGAACACCCTGCCGAAGCCAGGTATCCCGTACACAACAGGAACCAGCCGCCACGGACTGCAGCCGGATCCAACGTTTAGTTTAGTGGCACGTCCGCGATCTTGTCGAAACCGCCTGCCGCGCCAGCCGGCGAAGGAGCTCAGTTCTCCGGGCCCGAAAGCAGCTCCCGGATGGCAGCGACGCCGCGGTACAGCTCCTCAAAGGAGGTGCTGAGCGGAGACAGCCCGATCCTGATGCCCTGCGGGGCACGGAAATCGGGAATCACGTCCTGGTCCCACAAGGCGGCCGTCATTTCACGGAACGCAGGGTGGTCGATCGTCACGTGGCTGCCGCGCAGTTCGGGGTCCCGCGGGGTGGACAGCTGCACGCCGGCCGGTGCCAGCCAGGCGTCGTAGAGTTCGAGGGCGAAGGCCGTCAGAACCCGTGACTTCCCGCGGAGCGCGGCCATGCCCACTTCCTCGATCAGGTCCAGCGTGCCGCGCATGGCGAGCATCCCGAAGATGGCCGGGGTGCCGCTGAGGAAGCCGCGGATGCCGGGAGCGGCCTCGTAGCCGGGACCCATTTCGAACGCGTCTTTGCGTCCCATCCAGCCCCAGATCGGCTGCTGAAKCCCGGCCAGGTGCCGGTCGTTGACGTAGGCGAACGCGGGCGAACCCGGTCCCCCGTTCAGGTACTTGTAGGTGCAGCCTGCCGCGAAGTCGACGTCGGCGTCGTCCAATGCGATCTCCACCGATCCGGCGGAGTGGCAAAGGTCCCACACCACCAGCGCGCCGGCGTCGTGGATTGCGGCGGTGACGGCCGGCAGGTCGGCGAGGAAACCGGAACGGTAGGCAATCTGGCTCAGGACCACGACGGCGGTGGCCGGGCCCGTCGCGGCCCGCACCTGCTCGACGGTGACGCCGGAGGCCGGATCGGCGTCGATCCAGCGCAGGGTCAGGCCCTGTTCGCGGGCGATCCCCTCCACCAGATAGCGGTCGGTGGGGAAATTGTCCGTGTCCAGGACGATTTCGGTCCGGGCCGGATCTGTGACGGCCGCCAGTGCGGCGCGGATCAATTTGTACAGCACCACGGTGGTGGAGTCGGCAATGATGGTCTGTCCGGGCGCCGCACCGAGCACGGCGCGGCCGAGCTGGTCGCCGATGGCCTGGGGCAGTTMGAGCCACTCCTCATCCCAGCCGCGGATCAGGCGGCCGCCCCAGCTGTCCTGGATGAAGCTGCTGATGTCGGTGATGGTCCGTTTGAGCGGCCGTCCGAGCGAGTTCCCGTCAAGGTAGGACAGGTCGGTGTCCGTGCCGACGAAGTGTTCCCGGTAGTTTGCGAGCGGATCCGCGGCGTCGAGGTCGCGGGCGCGCTGCCACAGGGCGTCGGTGCTGTTGCCTGCGGTCTCCGCATTGGTCGCGTTCACTGGCCGATCTCCGTCCGCACTGCGAAGAGCTCCGGGAAGAAGGTCAGTTCCAGGGCCTTCTGCAGGAACGCGGCCCCGCTGGACCCGCCGGTGCCGGCCTTCATGCCGATGGTGCGCTGGACGGTGCGCAGGTGGCGGAAGCGCCAGAGCTGGAAGTTGTCCTCGAGGTCCACGAGTTCCTCGCAGGCCTCATAGGCGCCCCAGTTGTCGGCGGCGTTCTCGTAAATGTACTTGAACACCGGGACCAATTCCGGGCGGAACTCGTGGGCCTTGGTGACGTCGCGTTCCAGCACGGAGGCCGGGACGTCGAAGCCCTGGCGCTTGAGATACGCCAGGAAGTCGTCGTAGATGCTGGGGCCGTCGAGCAGTTCGCGCAGCATTTCGTGGGCCTCGKGGTCCGATTCGAAGACCGGAAGCATCTTGGCGTTCTTGTTGCCGAGCAGGAACTCGACCGCCCGGTACTGGCTGGACTGGAACCCGGACGAGTTGCCGAGGAAGCCGCGGAACTGCGAGTACTCGGTGGGCGTGAGGGTGGCCAGCACGGACCACTGCTCGGTAAGGGTCTTCTGGATGTGCTTGACGCGGGCGATCGCTTTGAGGGCGGAGCCGAGGTCGTCAGATCGCAGCCACGCTGCGGCGCTGCGAAGCTCGTGCAGCACCAGCTTCAGCCACAGCTCCGTGGTCTGGTGCTGGATGATGAACAGCATCTCGTCGTGGTGTTCCGGGGTGCTGACCGGCTGCTGGGCGCTGAGCAGGGTGGGCAACTGCAGATAGGATGCGTAGCTCATCCGCGTGCTGAAGTCGCGGACGATGTCCCTGTCCAGCTCCCTCGTGTTCTTCTCGATGGTCACGTCTCTTGCCTTCCTTGCCGCCTGGCTGTGATTCAGCGCGCGGCTCCAGTGAGTCAGAACGCCGTCGGCGCGGGGTTGGACGCCGGTMCGGCCCCGTTGTCAGCGGGCGAACAGTATGTCATGGKCCTGGACGACGTCGAGGCGCATCTGCTCCACCAATGCYTCAGGCCCACGGTACGCCACCATGCCGCGGAGCCTGGAGACGAATTCCACCACAACTGTCTGGTCGTACAGATCGAAGTCCTCGACGGACTCCTCCGGGCGGTCGATCACGTGGGCTTCTACCTGACGGCTCACGCCGTCGAACGTGGGGTTGGAGCCCACGGAGATGGCCGCAGGCCAGCGGGTCCCGGCCTGGTCCACGAGCCAGCCGGCGTAGATGCCGTCCGCGGGAATGTACCCGCTCGCCGTCGACGCCAGGTTTGCCGTGGGGAAGCCAAGATCCCGGCCGCGTGCGGCACCGTGCACCACCTCGCCTCGCATCCGGTGCGGTCTCCCCAGCACCGCAGCGGCGGTGGCAACGTCGCCGGCGCGGAGGGCCTCGCGCACCCACGTGGACGAACAGCGGCGGTCCGTACCGGCGTCGTCGTGGATGGGGAAGCCTTCAGAGCCGAACTCGCTGATGACCAGCACCTCGAAACCGAACTTCTTACCCAGTTCCTGCATGGTGGAGAGGTCCCCTGAATTCCCGCGGCCGAACCGGGCATCGTGGCCTATCACCACGTGGCTCGCCTTCAGGGCGTCCACGAGGACCGTGGAGACAAATTCTTCAGGTGTGTGGCTGGCGAGCTCCAGCGAGTACTTCATCACCAGCACGGCATCGAGGCCGAGCTCACCCAGTGCCACGAGCTTGTCTTCCAGCCCCATGATCAGCTCGGGAGCCGATTCCGGACGGTGCACCTGCGCGGGGTGCGGATCGAAGGTGATCGCGACGGCGCGGGCGTGGTTCAAGCGGGCGGTGCGGATGAGCTGCGACAGCACCTGCTGGTGGCCGCGGTGCACGCCGTCGAAATTGCCGAACGTGACAACCGAAGGACCAAAGTCCGACGGGACTTCGGACAGATCGTTCCAGATGTGGACCATCAACCTCGCCTTTTGCTGCCTGCCATGAACTCTTCCGGAGGGACCGTGCCGGCTCCGGAACTCTCTAAGATTACCCGCAATCCGGGCAGTCTCCGGACGGCGCATGCGGCTCCCGGGGCAGCCTCCGGACGGCGCACGCGGCTTCCGGGGCAGCCTCCCGGGCACGACCGGTGCGCCGTTCGGCGGGAACCCGATTCACAGGCGGCGTGGCGACGGCGTCAGCGCGGGTGGGGCCTATCGCCCCAGCAGGAGCCTGCGCTGGCTGTCCCGGACCGCGTGGATGCGCCAGTTCCGCCAGTGCAGCAGTGCGGCGGCGAGGATGAGCGGGACGTGGATCCCGGGCAGGTTTCGTGCGAACCAATGCGGCAGGTAGATATCCGTGACCGAGCCTTTGCCGTCGCCGAGGTCCCGCGCGACGGCGGTCAGCGGACAGTGGAAGCCGTTCGCGGCGAAGATCAGCGTCTCTCCGGCGACCACGGCGGCGGCAGCGCCCGTCGTCCGGTCGGTGCGGCCCCTGATACCGGTATAGAGGACGTAGGCCATGCAGGCCTCGATGGTGAACCAGGCGATGGTGTGGAACGACTTMACTGCCCGCAGCAACAGACGGCGTTGGTCCATGCCTCCACCCTAGGCACGTATCGGCCGTTGTGACTCAGAGGCTTTCGGCCCGGGGGGCGCCGTGGCCACGCCGGCAAGCCAGGCTTCCAAGTCCCTAGGCCGACGGAAGACGACCATTTCCAGTGAGGTCCGGACGGCCTCCATGTCCCGGATGACCCGTCGCTTGCGGCTGAAGGATTGAAAGTGYCAGCGGACTACTGAGTCCTTGGCGAGCACCCGAGCCAAGGTCTCCCGGTTTCCGTTGCAGACMACCTGCCCGGTCACGATCCGTCTCGCCGTCCGGCGAACCAGGCGGGACAGTGACAGCCAGCGGGGATAGTCGAGCGCAACCACAAGCTCCGCCCGGKCCAAGACCAGGTCCCGCCAGCCGCCATACGCACTGTCGAGCACCCAACAGTCCTGGGCCGCGATGGCCGCGCCGAGGGCGCGTTGCTCGGCTGCATCCCGCTGCTCCCATCCGGGGAGCCAACAGATGCAGTCATCGACCGAAAATTCGGGCAGGCCTGTCGCCGTGGCGTAGGCCCTTGCCGCCGAGGATTTGCCGCTGCCCGTCACCCCGTAGAAGAGGACCCGGGATAGACTCGCTGGGACGTTGCTGGAACACACGAGGTTCAGCATGCCACAGGTGCCGCGCCGTTACTCTGGACCGCGTTCGCGCCATTCGACACCGGCACGGCACTCCCCTTCGCACCAAGGAGGATCCTTCGGCTATTCGAGGCGGAAGTATCTGTTCCGCCGGGGCGACTGGCTCGGGTCGATGTGCGGGGGCGGGATGAACCAGGGGATGCCGGCGCGCATCCGGATGGACCACTGTTCTTTGTGGATCAGGTGGTGGTGGTGCGAGCACAGTAATGTGCCGTTGTCCGTGCCGGTGCTGCCGCCCCGGGACCAGTAATCGATGTGGTGGGCCTCGCACCAGGACGCGGGGATGGTGCATTGCGGGAACGCGCAGCCCTGGTCCCGGGCGACGAGGGCCTTACGGATATGGGGCKGGAAGACCCGGGAGGTGCGGCCGATGTCCAGGACCTGGCCGTCCCCGCCGAGCACGACCGGGATGATGTCCGCGTCGCAGGCGAGTTTGCGGACTGTGGAGGCGGTGACCRGGCCGGTGAACATCAGCGAGCCGGTTCCCTGGTTCAGTGATCCGGCGMCGAAGTTAGGCAGGGATCCGGCGCCGCCGGGGGTGCCGGTTCCGCCGAGGCGCTGGAGCAGGTCCCGGTAGTCGATGGTGGCCATGATCTGGGGCCGGAGCCCGCCGGTGGCGGGCAGGCCTCCGGCGGCGAGGGCGGCTTTGCAGGCACCGACCAAGCCGTCGAGCAGCAGTTGGGGCCGGGAGCGCTTGTCGAGGACGTCGGCCGCGTCCACCGCGTGGACAGCGCCGTCGGCAGCGCCGTCGGCAGTGCCGTCCGCGCCGTCCGGAGCCGGACCCCGCCCGTCTTGGCTTTCCCCACCCAACCCGTCTTCCACTGGGCCGCCCACCGTGCCGACTTCGGCGTCCTGACCTGTTCCGGGGGCCGTTCCGGTGCGTGGGTTGGCGGCGGAGTTCATGACCATCACGAGGTGTTCGAACTGGTCCGCGGTGGCGAAGATTTCCAGGTGCTGCATTCCGTGCCGGGGCTTGCGGATGAAGGCGCCCTGGAGCCGGCGGAGCGCGCCCTCGGAGGGTTCGGCCCCGTCCTGGTCCAGGGCCTCTGTCCAGCGCCGGGCGATCCGGGCCAGGAAATCGGCGTCGTTCTCGATCGCCGTCAGGGTCAGAGCATGTTCCATGGTGGCTGCTGTCTCGGGCGCGGCCACGTGTCGGACCCGTTCCAGGGACAGCGCGATGATCGTCGCGGTGCGGGTCGCGACGGTCCCTTCGGCGACGGCTGCGGCGAGTTCTGGCCGTKACGGCGGCAAGTCATGGCCGCCKATGCCGGTGCGGGGCAGCAGTTCGGCGGCGAGCGTGAGCCGGCGTTTGGCCTCKGGCGCGCTGATCCTCAGCCGCGCCCGCAGGAACTCCGCAGTATTCCGGTACCCGTCGTCCGCCACGGCGCATACAGCCGCCGCAGTCACGGCACCCCCGCCGGCATTGACAGCCATTTCCAGGCACGTCCCCGCTGCGCCGGAGGGTGCGTCGGACAACGCGCCGGTGGGTCCACCGGCCGGGGACCCATCGTCGCTGCTGCCGTTCGTCCTGCCGTCGGTTTCGCCGGGGTCTAGGTTCCACCCCGTCAGCCAGCCGCCGGCTGAACCGGCCGCCATGTCCGAGCCCCACCCGGCGAACGCCTTCTCCCCCGCGGCCGCCTCTCGCCGCGTGCGGTCCACCGCGGCGGCAGCGATGATCTGCAGATACTCAACCGTGCGGGACAGATCCTCGACCCCTTMGGCGAACTCCGAAGCCTCGAAAAAGTCCAAACGTGCAACGTCCTCGGCGGCTGACCCACTGGATGTGCGCAGCAGCGCCAGCGCTGCGGCCACGCTGACGTCTACAGCATCACCTGCAGCGCCGGGAACGGTCCCCAACTGCCGAAGCCGGCCGGGCATCGCGGACCTTGGCCGGTCGGCCTGATCCGGGATGAACTCTCCAACGGCTTCCATGGCTCAACTCTGCCAGAGGGGTGCGACAAAATTTATGGACCCGCCTCTACTTACTCCGGCCCGACGGCTGGTGTCTCGTTGGGCTGCCTGATCCCTGGGGCCTCGTTGGGCGGCCTGACGCCCGGTGCCCACCAACTGCCCGTAACACGGCGTACGCTTCCCACGCTCCTACGAACCGGCACGTGGCAAGCTGTAGGGATGGACAGCACAGTCGTACCCCAACCCGGGGATTCACCATTCGTAGGGCCCGTATCGGGCGAGCCTCGCYGCCCCTTGGGTCCCCGCGATCCGGGTGACGCCTGGGTGGAGGGCGACCGCGGCCGGTTCTGGGGACGGTTCGGCTCCGCCGGGCTCCTGGTCCACGACCCCGCCAAGGGCGTCCTGCTCCAGCACCGCGCCCTTTGGAGCGATCAGGGCGGCACCTGGGGACTCCCCGGCGGCGCGCTGCACCAAGGGGAAGAGGCCATCCACGGGGCCTTACGGGAAGCCCAGGAAGAAGCGGCCGTGCCCCCGGAGAACGTCCGCGTCCTCTTCACGTCGGTGTTCGACGTCGGTTATTGGACCTACACCACGGTCGTTGCCGAAGCGCTGCACCCCTTCGAGGCCAAGATCAGTGATCCGGAAAGCCTCGAATTGCAATGGGTGGGGATTGACGCCGTCGCCGGCAAGGAACTGCACCCGGGCTTTGCGGCGGCCTGGCCCGGGCTGCGACGCCGGCTCGCGGAGGATCCGCGCATCACCCTCCGGGCGTAACGTACGGTCCAAGCTCATCAACGCGTGACGTGCCACGCCGGGAAACGGCGGCTGGCCCAACCCGCCCGGGACGCAGCCCGCTTTAAGCCTTCCGAGCAGCAGGCCGCCGCCGGTACAGCCAGATGAGCCCCAAGATCGGCAGCAGGAGCGGGATAAACCCATAGCCGCGGCCRAACAAGGACCAGACTGTCTCGTGCGGGAAGTTCACSGAGTCGAACACGCTCAGTGCCCCCACTACCAAGACKCCGACGAGTTCCACCAGAACCGCGACCACGGAGACTTTGAAGGCGGTGCGGCCCGGCCTCGCGAGGGACACCGTCGCCACCACGTAGACCAGCGCGGCGAAAGCGGACAACAGGTAGGCCAGAGGCGCCTCGGAGAACTTCGTCAGAATCTGGTAGCCGGCCCGGGCCGTTGCAGATATCGCGAAGACGGCGTAGACAGCAATCAGCAGGCGGCCGGGCCCGGTGTTGCGGGTATCGGTTGACGCCGGTGCAGCGTCCGTCTGCMCGGTCATCCGGGAGGACACCTCCGGGGAGCCGGTTCCGTCCTGCGAGGATTTTGCACTCACGTTTTCTGCCTCTTCCATGTCAGTACCAGATCTGGTTCATGC
>NZ_JBFTHK010000133.1:0-11932 GCF_056394205.1 Arthrobacter sp. 10T413_2
AACCGGCGGCCTGGCAGCTGAGCGCGAGCGACTCGACGCCGGAGCTCCAGGTGGCCGGCGGGGCGGGTCTGGCGGGCTACCTGTCCGGTTCGTCCACCAATTTCCCGGTGGTGTTGCGTTTCGACACCCTCGCCGTGAAGATCCCGTAGGCCCGGGGACCTGGGGGAGGCCATGACGATGCTGAAGTCACCGCAAGGGGCCGCCGGCGGCCGCCGGGCACCGCACCGGCTGCTGGACAAGCTTGTGGCGGCCCTCGCGGCTTCAGCGCTCGCATTCTCCCTGGGGTTTGCGGCAGTGGCTCCGGCAGCGGACAGCGCCCCGGACGGTTCGCGGATCTATGTGGGCGGTGACTTCACTGTGCGGATCAACTGAGGGGCACGCCGGCCAAGGAGGCGAAACCCTTAAGGCCAGAGGAAGTGGTCATGTCATGACCTGGCGAAGAGAATCGGACGCCGGAACCGCCACGGAGACCGGCGCCGGCGGCACCGGCGGTCCGCCGCGGGCCCATCCGGCCTCCCGCCGCGCCGCCGCCCTGGCCCTTTCCCTGGCTCTCGCCCTGGCCCTCTTCCTCGCCGCGACGCTCGCGGGGGCACCCGGCGGTGTCACGGATTCCGCACCCCTGGACCCCGCCGACCCCAAGACCCCGGTGACCGTCACGGCGGACAGCCTGCCCACCGCCCAACACGACGGCGTCGCGTGGCAGTCGACCGTGATCGGGAACACGGTTTACGTGGTCGGCCAGTTCAGTAACGCCCGCCCCTACGGCGCCGCGCCCGGGACGCAACTGACCGCCCGGCCCAACATCCTGGCCTTCGACATCACCACGGGGCGGCTCATCACCGGCTTCGCGCCCGTCCTGAATGCCCAGGCGCTCGCCGTGGCGGCGTCGCCGGACGGCTCGCGGTTGTACATCGGCGGCGATTTCACGTCCGTCAACGGCGTGCAGCGGTGGCGGGTCGCCGCCCTGGACCCCGTGTCGGGAAGCCTGATCGGGTCGTTTGCGCCGAGGATGAACGCCAGCGTCCGGGCCATCACGGCCTCGGCCGGGACCGTGTGGATGGGCGGCACCTTCACAGGCGTCGGGTCCGCTGCCCGCTCGCGCCTCGCGGCCGTCAGCGCCGCGAACGGTGCGCTGCTGGCGTGGGCGCCGGTTGCCGCAAGCGCCAAAGTCAACGCCCTGGCCCTTTCTCCCGAAGGCACGCGGGTGGTGGCCGGCGGGGCGTTCACCACGTTGAACAACTCCTCCCGCCCGGGCTACGGGCTCGGCATGGTTGACGCCGTCACCGGCGCCAGCCTGCCCCTGCAGGCCAACGACGTCGTCCGCGATGCCGGAACGGACTCGGCGGTGCTGTCGCTGTCCACGGACGGCACGAGCTTCTACGGCACCGGCTACATCTACGGCACGGGCGGCAACCTCGAAGGCGCCTTCGCGGCCAACTGGTCGGACGGGCGGATCAAGTGGGTGGAGGACTGCCACGGCGATTCGTATGGCGCCTTTGCCACCGATACCGCGGTCTATGTCGCCGGCCACCCGCACTACTGCGGCAACCTGGGGGGATTTCCCGAAGTCACCCCGCGCGTCTGGCACCGGGCCGTCTCCTTCAGCAAGGCCGCAACCGGGACGCTCGTGCAAGATCCGCTCGGCTACCCGTCGTTCACCGGGCAGCCCGCACCGTCGCTGTTGAACTGGTTCCCGGACATGGACACCGGAACGGTCAGCGGCCAAAGCCAGGGCCCCTGGGCCGTGACCGGCAACAACACCTATGTGGTGATGGTGGGGGAGTTCCGCAACGTCAACCAGCAGCCGCAACAGGGCCTGGCCCGGTTTGCACGTCGGGAGGGGGCGCCCAACCTGCAGGGCCCGCGCGTGACCGGGGCCGCGTTCGTGCCCACTCTCTCAAGCCCCGGCGCGGGGCAGGTCAGGGTGCAGTGGCAGGCCAACTGGGACCGCGACAACTCGAACCTTAGCTACAGCATCCTGCGCGACGGAAATCCCGTCCCGGTCCACACCGTCTCGGCGCAGTCCACCTTCTGGCAGCGCCCGGACCAGGCGTTCACCGACGCCGGCCTTGCTGCCGGCCAGCACAGCTACAGGATCTCCGTCCGGGACCCGATGGGGAACACCGTCACGGGCGACAGCCGCAGCATCACCATCGCAGGCGCCACCGGCACCCCGCCGACGGCCGCGTTCACGGCCGGCACCACCGGGCTGACGGTCAACGTCGACGCGGCGGCGTCGACGGACCCCGACGGCACCATCACGGGCTACTCGTGGGCGTTCGGCGACGGCGGCACCGGCACCGGCGTCACGGCGTCGCACGGCTACGCGGCCGCCGGAACCTACACGGTCACGCTGAGCGTGACCGACAACAGCGGCGCCACCGGCACCACAAGCCAAGCCATCACCGTCACGTCCGGCGGGGTCCTCGCCCAGGACGCCTTTGCCCGCACGCTGGCCACCGGCTGGGGAACGGCGGATGCCGGCGGAGCGTGGTCGCTGAACGGCTCGGCGTCGTATTTCTCGGTCAGTTCAGGGCAAGGGGCCATGAGCCTGGCCGCAGGCCGGGGTCCGTCCGCTTTCCTGCCGTCGGTTTCCACCGCCGCCAGCAACGCGCTCGTGACGGTGTCGCTGGACAAGATCGGCAACGGAGGAGGCTCCTACCTCGGGGTAACCGGCCGTCGCGTGGGTACGGCCGAATACCGCGGCAAGGTCAAGGTGGCGGCCAACGGGGTGAGCACCCTGCAGCTGACCCGGCTCGCCGGCGGCGCGGAGACCGTGCTCGGGCAGTTCACCCCGGGAATCACGCTGACGGCCGGACAGCAGCTGCAGCTGCGGGTGGAGGTCACCGGGACCGCGCCCACCACACTCCGGGCGAAGACATGGCGCACGGGATCCACGGAGCCCGGAACATGGAGCGTCACGGCCACCGACGCCACCGCCGGCCTGCAGGACGCGGGATCCGTCGGGCTGCTGTCCTACCTGTCCGGTTCCGCGACCAACGCGCCTGTGCTGGCACGGTTCGACAACCTCGATGTGCGGTCCGGCTGAGGAGACAGGGCAGATATGGAACCAGGAAGGCCGGGAACGGGAACCCGTCACCGGGATATCACTCCAGAAATGACGACGCCGAGCGAAGGAGGACACTGATGTCCTGGAAAGTTGGGGGAGCGCCCGCGCTTCATCGCCATGGAGGACGGCCCGGGAGCAGTCACCGCTTCCGTCGTTGGCGTAACCGGCTGCCGGCCGCTGCGCGGGCCTGGAAGGCGGGTGCCGGCGCCGTGCTGGTCACGACCTTGGTCCTCGCGGCCGCCCCGGGCGCCGTCGCGGACTCGGCGCCCGCCGACCCCGGCCTTCCCTCGAGTCCTGTGACGGTCACGGCGGATTCGCTGCCGACAGTCCAGATTGACGGGGTGGTGTGGCAGCAGGCCGTCATCGGCGACACGGTGTACGCCGTGGGCAAATTCAGTGCTGCCCGGCCCGCCGGGGCACCGGCCGGGGCGCAGACGACGCCGCGGAAGAACATCCTGGCGTTCAGCCTGAGTACGGGCAAGCTCATCACCACGTTCACGGCATCCCTGAACGCCCAGGGCCTTGCGGTGGCCGCGTCCCCGGACCGCAAGAGGCTCTACGTGGGTGGCGATTTCACCCAGGTCAACGGCCATGCTGTACGCAAGGTGGTGGCCCTGGACGCTGCGACCGGGGCCGTGATCCCCGGCTGGGCCCCGCCGATGTCCGGGTCAGTCCGGGCGATCGTGGCCACCCCGGACACCGTCTACCTGGGCGGCGCCTTCACCACCGTCGGGTCCGCCTCGAGGTCGCGGCTGGCGGCGGTCCGTGCTTCCGACGGCGCCCTGCTGGCATGGCAGCCCGCGGCCCACGGCGGACGGGTCAATGCCCTCGTGCTCGCCCCTGACCGCAGCAAGATCGTCGTCGGCGGTGCTTTCACCACGCTGAACGGCAGCAGCGACCCGGGCTTTGGCCTCGGCGCCGTGGACGCGGTCAGCGGAAGGAACCGGGCCACCCCGGCCAACAAGCTCGTGCGCAACGCCGGCACCTACGCGGCCGTCACCTCGCTCTCGAGCGACGGGACCAGTTGGTACGGGACGGCGTTCCTCCTGGTCTCCGGCGGCGGCACCGGAAATCTTGAGGGGTCCTTTGCCGCGAACTGGCAGGACCTCGCCATCACGTGGATTGATGACTGCCGCGGCGACTCGCACAGCATCTTTGCCAGCAGCACCGCCGTCTACAAGGCGGGGCACTCGCACGACTGCGGGAAGATCGACGGCTTCCCGGAATCCGACCCACGCTCCTGGCACCGCGCGCTCGCCTACAGCAAGGAGGCCACGGGCACCTTGACCCGGCCCAGTTCACGGCTTCCAAGCTTCCTCGGCCAGCCCATGCCAACGCTGCTGGTGTGGTTCCCGGACCTGGACACCGGTACGGCCACCGGCCAGAACCAGGGCCCGTGGACCGTTGCCGGCAACGATCAGTACGTGGTGATGGGCGGCGAGTTTCTGAACGTCAACCTGCGCGGGCAGCAGGGGCTGGCACGATTCGCCGTGAGCAGCCTCGCCCCCAATAGGGAGGGGCCGCGGTCCTCCGCCGCGTCCACCCAACCCGTGCTGGCTTCGCCGTCGACCGGCACGATCTCCGTCAACTGGCAAGCCAACTGGGACCGTGACAACTCCAGGCTGACCTACAAGTTGTACCGGGACGGGAAGATCATCAGTACCCGGACAGTCTCGTCCAGGTTCTGGTACCGGCCCTCGATGCAGTTCCTCGACTCCGTGCCGGCCGGAACCACCCACGATTACAAACTCGTGGCCAACGATGCCTTCGGCAACGCCATGACGTCGCCGACCGTGAGCCTGACAGCCAAATGACCGGCACGGCACATGGCAGACAAACAGGGCCGGATCCGTCACGGATCCGGCCCTGCACCTGCACGTTAGTAGTTGTAGCGGATGCCGCCGGTCTTGCCTTCCACCAGGAGGCCCTGGGTGTCTGCCCAGTGGTTGCTCGTGGTCAGTCCGGCCACGGTGCTGGCAGCGCGGCTGATGACCCGGATCGGGTACTTCGAGCCGTTGCCGAAGTCGAACTGATTGCGGCCGAGCTTGTTGTTCGAGACCGTGACGGTGATCTTGGAGTACTTGCCGTTGTCGATGTTGATCGACGTCTGGCCGTCATCCACCCAGTTTTTGTCGACCACCACATTGGCGAGTTGGGCAACATTCTGCTGCAGCATGATGCCGGTACCGGCGTGAGTGCCGCGGGGATTCGGCGCGCTGCCCGTGCCCGGCTTGGAGTTGGCCACGATGTTGTTGCCGACGATCCGGATGTTCTGGCCGCCCTGGACCTGGATGCCGTCATTGTGCGTGCCGTCGCTGTGCGCGGGGTCGTAGGACCAGTACGTCAATCCGTGGATGTAGTTGCCTTCGGCCGTCACGTTGGCGGTAACGGGGCCGCCGGGGCGGTTGAAGATGCCCAGCCCGTCGTTGGAGCCCTGGATGTGGTTGCGCCGGGCCGTGTAGTCGTGGCCGACGATCCCGTCGCGGTAATAGGATGGCCTGTCCGGGACGATGGTGCTGTCCTGGACCACGAGGTTGACGACGGCGGCGCTGGTGGCGTCGACAACTCCGGTATTGGACTTGGGGATCGCTTTGCCGCCGTGCAGCCGGCTGTTCTTGATGACCACGTTCTTGGCGCGGACCTTGACGTCGCCGTAGATGTCCAGGCCGTCCAGGACGGTGCCGTCCGTGGTGATGACGAGGTCCGCGCCCGAGGTGTTGTAGGCCCTCAGGGCCGTTCCGGCCGGAACGCCGGTGGTGGACGCGCTCGGCTGGTACGCACCGAGGGTCAGCGCGGCGGGCGCGAGTGCGGGCGCCGCCTGGACAGCCGGCGCCGCGGTCAGGGCGAGGGCAGTGATTGTCACCGCCGCAGCACCTGCGGCATACGTTGCGCGGATGTTTTTGCGCTGGATCTTTTTCAAGCCAATGGCCATCGTGTCATACCTCTATTGTCTTGCTCTCCGGGCACGGGGGATCCTACGGACATAGCGGAACGGGCGGGAGGCCCTCGAGCCTGTCTGCCGGCGGCGTGCAGGCCGCGCCGGTATGTTGCGTGGTGCGTTGTCAGCGCGAGGGGTGTTCTCGGGGCCCAGGGAGACGTGGGACCTGGGCGGGGCGTGGGCGGACCCGCGGCACTCGTGACTGACTTCCCGGGCGGTATCCCCGACCCCGGCTTCTGAGCCAACACGCTAGCTGAGGTACTGCGACGTTGCAAATTGATAACGCCCTTTCATAGCGCATTCCAACTTGATCACGCCCTGGCGCGTCGCTTGCGACACGCCTGAAAAACAGCCACGAATCCGGCGTTCGCGGCAGCCGGCCCGGTCGCGGTGAAAGGGCATGAAAACTATTTTCTGCGGTATTCGCTGTAGACGTAGCCGAACGCGCCCGCAGCCATGCCCAGACCCCGGGCGGCCGTCCGCATTCCCTTGGCCTGATGCCGGGACGATCCGCTGATGACCCCGGCTGCCAGACGTGCCGTGCCCCCGGCGAGGCGGACTGAACCGGACCCCAGGCAAACGCCCCTGGCAGCCAGCCGGGCCGCGGCGCCGGCAGCAAGTTCCAGCCTGACCCTCGCGGCGGAGTTGCCGCTGCGCAGGGCTCGGCGCAGTACCCAGCCGCGGGTCAGCCGCGACGACGGAACCCGGTCCACCACCACGGCCTCGTCGCACCACAGCATGGCCCCGCCGCGCTGGACGAGTTGGCGGGTGAACAATGTGTCCGAGCCTCCGCTAAGGCCGAAGCGTTCATCAAACGAGAGCCGCAGGGCCCGGACCTGCCGCAGGTCCAGGAGGAGATTGTTGGTCGCCGCCACGTCCAGCCGGGTCCCGGTGGCGAGCCTGCGGCGGTGGAAGAAGTTTCCGGCTTCGATCCAGGGCTCCGGCTCGTGTTCATATTCGCTGATCACAGGACCGACGACGGCGGCGGCGCCGGTGGAGCGCTGCAGCCCCACCAGCTGCGCCAGCCACTGTTCCGACGGCACCTCGTCGTCGTCAATGAAGACAAGCAACGCGCTCGACGCCGCTTCCCGGAGGGCGCGGTTCCGCGCCGCCGCGATCCCGGGCTTCGGCTCATGGACGTACCGGACCAGCCCCGGCGGGAGGGCGCCCGCGAGCTGCTCAACGATGGGGCGGGCGCTCGCCGCAGGGTCGTTGTCGATCACCAGCACCGTGGCGGGCCGTTCCGCCGGCGGGTCGTTCCGTGGCCGGCCCGATCCGGCCTGGCGCATGCCGGCCTGGCCGGCCAGCCGCGGCAGCGCCAGGGCGATGTCCTCCGGCCGGCGGTACGTCAGCACCGCGATGACGAGGCCGTCCGCCGCGAGTCCCACGGCGGACCCGTCCTCCGCAAGGCGGGCGCCGGGATGGGTCATGTCAGCCATTCTGACCTTTCGTCGTCGAGGCTTGCCGGGCGGCAGGCCGTCCTAGGAGTGTCCGGGCTTGTTCGACGTAACCGGAGAGCGTGTCCCGGTGGAAGACCCGCAGCGCGGCGAGCGCGAGGGCGGCAAAGACAGCGAACCCGCCAAACAGAAGCCACACGCCGGACATGCCGGCCAGGGCCAAAACCCAGTACCCCGCCGCGCCCCAGGCCGCGGCGTGCACCGCGGGGAAGATGGCCGCCAACTGGGACTTCAGGCTCACCCCGGTCAGCCGGGACTGGATGCGCAGGAGCACGGGGGTGAGGAGGAAACCGGCGGCAGAGTACCCGACGGCGACGCCGAGGACGCCGAACTGGAGCCCGATCACGATGCCTCCCACCTGCACGACGGCGGCCAGGATCTCATACCGGACGATCAACCCGCCCTGGCCCAGGCCCTTCATGAGGGAGGGGGTGACGTAGAAAATGGTCTCGCGTGCGCCCCCGATGGCGAGCACACTGACCAGCCCCGCTGCGGGCAGCCACTCGGGACCTAGGACCAGGCCCACGAGCTCCGGGGCGGCGCAGGCCACAAAGGTCATCAGCGGAACCGCCGAGATCGCCAGCAGCCGCGTCGCGGACACAAGGCTTGCGGCCACCTTCTCCGGGCTGCCCGCCGCCCGGGAAAAGGCCGGAAACATGACCCTGTTGACGGTTTGCCCGATCAACTGCACGGGGATGACGAGGATGCGGTAGGCCATCCCGTACAGCGACAGGGCGGCGACGCCGAGCACGCGGCCCACCAGGATGTTGTCCAGGTTCCGGGAGAAGTAGGCCAGGCAGTCCGTGGCAAAGACGCTGACGCTGAACCGGAAAAGCGGCGCGACTGTCCGGAAGGCGAAATTGGGGACGGGCCCCCGGCTGGCCGCCAGCAGCAACGCGCTGCAGACAAGGTCCGTGGTGACCACCTGGTACACCATGGACCACGGGCCGGCCCCGGCCAGCGCCGCGCCGATCCCGGCCGCGCTGCCCGCGGCGGCCGCGGCAATGTCCGCCGCGCCCACCTTGTGGAGGGCCAGCTCCCTGGACAACATGGCCCGCGGCGTAATGGCCAGGGCTTTGACGGGGATCGCCAATGCCAGCAGCCGGAGGATCGGCTCGAGCTCAGCGACGCCGAAGAACTGGGCGATCCCGGGGGCGGCGGACCAGGTCGCCATCCCGAGCAGGACCGCCACCAGCAGGTTCAGCATGGCGGTGGCCCCCGCCATGCGGCGGGTGACTTCGGCGCGCTGGACGAGCGCCGCGGAGAGGCCTTGGTCCAGCAGGAGCGCCACGAGGCTGATGTACACCGTGGCTGCCGCGATGACGCCATAGCTCTGCGGTCCCAGGAGCCGGGCCAGCACCACGGCGCAGAGCATCTGGAAACCCTGCCGGGCCAGCACTGCTCCGAAGCTCCAACGGACGCCCCGCGCCGTTTTGGGCCGCGTGCCCGGACCTGTGGCGGTGCCCGGGGCGGCACGGCTGATCACAGCAGCCTGCCCGCAGCCTGCGCCAGATGCCCCGCCATGAGGGTCCCGTAGCGTTCCGGGCTGTGCCTGCGGCCCGCTTCCGCAGCGTCGAAGCTGGCGCTGGACCGGTAGTCCTGCCACTGGCCGGCGACGCGGGCGAGCGCGGCGGCGAGCTCCACGGGGTCGCCGGGCTCGACGAATTGCGCCGACCGGTAACCCGCGGCGGCCTCCCGCAGGCCCGAGGTATTGCTGACGACGACGGGCCGGGAAGCCAGGACAGCTTCGACGGCCGTATTGCCGAACGGCTCGTCGAGCCGGGAGGGCACCACCACGACGTCGGACTCCGCAAGGAACGGCCAGACATCATTTTGGAAGCCATGGAACCTGACGTGGTCTTCGGCGCCGTGGGCGCGGACCTGGCTCCGCAGGCCGGCCTCGTAGTCCTCGTACCCCGGGAAGACCGCGCCGACCACCGCCAGCCGGGCCGGCACGCCGTCCCGGCGCAGCCGCAACAGCGCGTCGATGGCGATGTCCACTCCCTTGCGGTGGGACAGCCGTCCGACATACAGGATGCGGAGCCCCCCGTGCAGGTCCGGCCGGGGCGGTGCGGGATGGGCCGGCCCGGGGACCCCGTTGTAGAGCACTCTCGAGCGGCCGAGGAGCGCAGGGAGCGCCGCAGCCAGCGTGTCGGAGCTGAACTGGCTGTTGGTCAGGATGCCGCGGGAGAGCAGCAGAGGCAGCGCAAGGGCCGCGCGGAGCGCCCGCGGGGCGTTGGCCTCCGCCTCATGGACGTGGGTCACCACGGGTACACCCGTCAGCCGTCCCGCGGCCGTCCACAGGGGGACCGTAATGGTGTTCGCCAGGATGACGTCCGGGCGCGCACCGCGGATCACGCCGATGCTGCGGAGGAGTCCGTGGACTGAGGTGCCGGCCAGCTTCACCAGGCCCGGGGCCGTGAGCAGGCTCTTGCGCAGCACCGGCGTCGGGGACAGGATTACGGCGGCGCCCCGGCGCTCGAGTTCGGCCACGAGGGGCCCCGGCGACGGCAGAGCCACCAGGACGCGCGCACCGCTCCGGTGCAGCCCGTCGATGGTTTCCAGCAGCACCCGGTCCGAACCGTAAAGGTCCGCGCTGGGGTGTGCCACCAATACCGAGAATCGCTCCCCGCCAGTCCTCATCGTGTGCCCCCTCGATTGGTACCTCGGCGGAAGGCACCACCGAACAGGACCGGCGCCGCTGCTGATGCAGGAACACCGATCCGGTCACGGGGACGTGTCCCCGGGACCTGTTGTTGAGACCCGCCACTGAGACCTGCCGCCAGGACCTGTTTCCGTTGCTGCCCGGAGTCACATGGTGTCCGGACCTGCAGGCTGGTCCTAGCTTAGGGAAAAGACTACGGCCGGTCCCGGAGTTTGGCTAGGAATCGGGCCCCGCCGCCAAAGACACAGAAGCAAAAAGCTTCCGCATGGCACGGACGCAGTCAATAATGGTGCGTCAAGGGACCATGAAGGACCGTGCCGCTGCAGGCACGGCGTGGTGGCCGTATGGGGGTTCGCTTGGAACTGTCTGAGTACGGACGCGCAATCGCGCGGGGCTGGCTGGTTGTGCTTGCGTGCCTGCTCGCCGGCATCGGCATTGCCTGGGGTGTCACCGCGACGGCGAAGCCGGTGTATCAAAGCACCGTCAAGTTCTATGTCGTGTCGCCGCCGTCCGCGGGGCAGTCATCCCTGCAGTCACTAGAGCTGTCGCGGGGGCGCATCGCCTCCTACGCGAGCCTGATCAAAAGCGACAAGTTTGTTGAGCGGCTGGTCAGCAGCAGTTCCACCGGCCTGTCGGCGGCGGACATTGCGGAGAGCGTCACTGCCTCGGCGGACCAGGACACGCTGATGCTGACGGTCGTCGTGAGTCTTCCGGACCCCGCCAAGGCCAACCAGGTGGCCCGGGAGATCGTCGCCGGCCTGAACCCGGCGCTGGACAACGTCGAGGCCAGGACCCAGAGCGGCGGCGGCCAGACGAACCTGAACGTGGTGGCCGGCCCCACCGCTGAGACGGACCCGGTGTCCCCCCGGCTTGCGTTGAACCTTGGCCTCGGCGCCCTGCTTGGCCTCGGCGCAGGCATCGCGATCGCGGTCACACGCCGGATGATGGACCATACGCTGCGGACTCCCGAAGAGGTCGAAGACGCGTCCGGGCTGCCGCTGCTGGCGCGCGTCCCGGCCAGCTCCGAGGCGGGCACCATGTCCGACATCCTGAATAGGCGGCAGGCTTCCCTGCTGGACGAGGCGGCACGCCGGCTCCGCACCAACATGGACCACCTGTCCGCCCTGCCGGCCTCCGGCGTCGTGCTCATTTCATCGGCGCGGGCGGGGGAAGGCAAGACGACCGTGGCGCTCATGCTGGCCCGGGCCTGGGCAGATGCGGGCGAAAAAGTCCTTGTTGTTGAAACGGACCTGCGCCGGCCCCGGCTGGCAAAAGAGCTCAAGCTCGGCAACGCACTTGGCCTCGCCGAGGTTCTTGCCGGCCGGGCGGGCCTGACCGGCGTCATCCAGAAAACGGCCAGCGACCGCCTTCACATTGTGGCCGCGGGCTCGGTTCCCGAGAACCCGACCGAACTTCTGGCGGGCCAGACCATGACGGCCACCCTGGGCGAGATGCGCGGCAGCTACAGCCGCATCATCCTGGACGCCCCGGCCATGCAGCCCCTCAGCGACGCTGCCTTGCTGTCGGTGCAGGCCGACACCACAGTGCTGGTGGTCAGGTACCAGACCGTGACGCGCGAACTGCTGAGCGCGTCCCTGCAGAACCTTGTGCTGGTCAAGGCGACGGTGACGGGTGCCGTGCTGAATGCCCTTCCGCTCCGCCTGTCCGAAGGCCGCAATCAGCGCCCCGGGAAACCGGGCAAGCTGCGAAAGCAGAACAAGCCGGGCCGGCTGCGCAGGCCGAGCCAACGCTCCAAGGGCACGCCCCCGGCGGTGCCCGCAGAACCGGCACCGGTCAAGCAC
>NZ_JBFTHK010000134.1:0-11864 GCF_056394205.1 Arthrobacter sp. 10T413_2
GCCAGGCACAACATGAGGCCGTACATTCCTGCGCCCAGGACCACGGAGCGCAGCCGCAGTTCGCGCCGCCGGGCCGAGGTGACGGCTCCGGCCAGCGCCCCGAGCGCCACGAGCGTATTGAGCAGGCCATAGCCGCCGGCACCGGCGTCGTACACGTGGTCGGCAAACGCGGCCAGCAGCACCGGCAGGCTCATCGCGAACACCGCGATGAACCCGGCCATCAGCCAAGGCCAGTATATGGTGGGCTTGCTCAGCGCATAGTTCAGCCCTTCCCTCAGCATGCCCCGCCGCTTGGCGACCGGGCTGCTGACATGCAGCTGGTCCTTCCGCAGGCTCAGCAGCATGGACACAGTGAAGCAGCAGGCCACGGCGTTGGCGGCAAAGGCCCAGCCCGCACCGACGGCGGTCAGCAGGATCCCGGCGATGGCAGGACCGATCAGTCCGCCGAGCTGGAAGATCGTGGAGTTCACGCTGATTGCGTTGCGCAGGTAGCGGGGACCCACGAGTTCATTGACGAAGACCTGACGGGCCGGCTGGTCCAGCACCGTCACGAGGCCCAGGACCAGCGCGATCGCGTAAACGTGCCCGACCTCGATCCGCTGGCTGAGGGCCAGCGCGGCGAGCGTCGCCGCCAACAGGGCGGCGACGGACTGGCACAGCATGAGGATCTTCCGCTTCGCGAAGCGGTCCGCCATCATACCGGCCCACGGCCCGAGGCACAGGGACGGCAGGAACTGCAAGGCCACGGTGATCCCGACGGCGGTGACGGACCCGGAGAGCTGGAGCACCAGCCAGTCCTGGGCGATCCGCTGCATCCAGAGCGCGATCACGGCAATGAAATGGCCGATCGCGAAGATGCGGAAATTACGGACCTTCAGGGAGATGAACGTGTGGCGCCACGGCAGGCGCTCGTTGACGACGGCGATTGGTTGGGTGATGGTGTCCGGCAGGGCGGCTGCGTTAGCCTCGAGCGGCGGAGGGGGTGCCACGGCAAGTCCTCAAAAGAGCGGGTGAGCGGGATGGACTTAACGCTAGGCTGGCCCCAGAAGATTATGGAAGCCTATTCAGCGCATAACTAGCATTACAAAACGCAATGCAATGTTCGCAATGCACGCTTCGCGCCGCCCGATCCGGGAGACCAACATGTTCGAACCCGCCCAGCTCCGCTCCTTCCTGGCCGTGGCTGAAACCCTGAGTTTCACGAAGGCCGCGGAACGCCTCGGCCTGGCGCAGCCCACCGTCAGCCAGCACGTCCGCAAACTGGAGACCGCCGCCAAGCGCGTGCTGATCGCCCGGGACACCCGCGATGTGCGGCTGACGGACAACGGCGATGCCATGGCCGGGTTTGCCCGGAGCATCCTCGCCGCGCACGACGCCGCCGCCCGTTACTTCTCAGGATCGGCCATGCGCGGGCGCCTGCGTTTCGGCACGGCCGACGACCTCGCCATCACCGGGCTACCCCGCATCCTCCGGGAGTTCCGCCAGATCTATCCGCAGATCAACCTCGAGCTCACGGTGGGCCAGAGCGACCAGCTCTACAAGCGCCTCAACGCGGGGCAGCTGGACCTGGTCTTTGTGAAGTGGGTGGCGGGGGCCAAAGACGGAACCGTGGTCCAGCAGGACGCCTTTGCCTGGGTGGGGCTGGAGCAGACCGTGCTGGATCCGGCCGATCCGGTGCCGCTGATCGCCTACCCCTCCCCCAGCCTGAGCCGGAAGCTCGCGATCGACGCTCTTGAGGCCACCGGCCGGACCTGGCGGATCACCTGCACCACTCGGCAGATCAGCGGCGTGCTGGCCGCCGTCCGGGCCGGCATCGGGGTGGCMGTGATGCCCTCCTCGCTGGTCCCGGAGGACCTGAAGATCATTACCCGCCGCTTCGATCTGCCGCCTGTGGGCGACGTCGATTTTACCCTGATCCGCAATCCGCTGGCCAATACGGAGGTAATCGATGCGCTCACCCAGGCGATCGTGGGCCGGACTTTGAAGCGCTCGGCCTGAGGCGCGGGCGGGCCGCCGGCCCGTCCACGGCATCGAGGCCACGGCATCTGGTCCGCTGCACCTGTGGGCGCGGTACTTACCTGACAGACCACGCAAGTAGCGAGGAGTACTTACTTGACCATTGAACGGTGCAGGTACTTCATCTATCCTGACACTACTCAAGATTAACCGTCCGAGGTCAAGCAGAGGCCCACGACAACGATTCGAAAACACGAACGCTGTCCGTCGCTGATGCCGTGTGGCTGGCGCCGAGCGTTCGGGATAGGCCGACAATGATGCCAGCCATAAACCGCCCCCGTCTGTCCGTACCGGCCGCCGCCCACGCGACTACGGCCGCCCGTCCGGCAACGTCCCCGGTGCGCCACGGCGCCACGATTCAGCACTCCGCTACCACTCAGTACTCCAGCTTTGGCCGCCGGGGAATTCGCCCGGCCACCTTGGCGGAGTCCGATTTTGTTGCCAGCCCGTACTGCGAACGCTGCGGCACGGACGAATTCATCTACTTGGAGACCTTCATCCCGGCCACGCACCGCCGGGACGGCTCGGTCAGCAAGCTCGGCGAGGTCACCTACTTCTGCTCCGGCTGCGATGACTTCTCCGCCCACGCGGTCCCGGCCTCGTGGGTGCCGCCAGGCTGGTACTTCGGCTAGGCTGCTCAGCGCTTAACGCAGTCGCCGCCGCGCCTCACCCAACGGTGCTGCACGGCGGCGACGGCATTTTAGCACGCCCGGTCTAGAGTTCTGGCACCCTCGGGCTAAATCAGGGCATCCGAGATGTGGTTCGGGGTGCCGAATCGGTGCGCTGTGATGCTGATGGCCTGCTCGTGCAGGAACGGCAGCAGTTCCACGCGTCCGGCTTCGGTGACCGGGTGGAAGTAGACCGCCAGGTCCGGGCGGCCTCCGGTGGCCTCGGCGAGTGCCTTGGCGTTCCCGCCGATCAGCCGGATCCGGGCGCCGGACAGCTTGCCTGCCGCGGCGAGCGTGCCGGCGGAAGCCAGCCAGTCGGCGTCGTTCTCCACGGTGACGGCGATGCCGAGTCCGGACAGGACGGCGCGCAGCTGGGCGGGCAGTTCGACGGCGGTGGAGACCGTGAGGGCGGACCCGGCGAGGACACCGGCGGCGACGGTCCGGACGAGGCCGGCGAGCGGTTCGCCTTCGGCGAGGCGGACCGTGACGGGCAGGGTGCGGTAGCGGAAGACGTTGCGTTCGGCGCTCAGGCCCGACACGTCCTTGGCGGTGCCGAATTCCTCGGCCCAGGCTCGGGCATCGGAAGCCAGGGCGCGCTGCAGCGGCGCGATCTCGTCGGCTGTCAGGAAGCCCTTGGCCGCGTCTTCGATCCGGCGGACTCCCGTGTGGGCGGGGGCAGCGGCCGGGGTGACGGCGGCGGCGCTGGGCTTGCTGGCCCATTCGCCGAGGCCGACGAGGTAGTTCGGGCCGCCGGCCTTGGTGCCGGCGCCGACGGCGGATTTCTTCCAGCCGCCGAACGGCTGGCGCTGGACGATCGCTCCGGTGATGCCGCGGTTGACGTAGAGGTTTCCGGCCTGGATGGTGTCCAGCCAGAGGCCGAGCTCCTCGCTGTTCAGGGAGTGCAGGCCCGCGGTGAGGCCGTAGTCGATCTGGTTCTGGATCGCGATGGCCTCCTCCAGGGTCTCCGCCGTCATGACGCCCAGGACGGGCCCAAAGAATTCGGTGAGGTGGAAGTAGGATCCGCGCCGGACGCCCGAGCGCACGCCGGGGCTCCAGAGTTTGCCGGTGGCGTCCAGCTTCCGGGGTTCCACGGCCCAGGTTTCACCCTCGCCGAGGGTCGTGAGCGCGTTGAGGAGCTTGCCGCCGGCGGGCTCGATGATCGGACCCATCTGGGTCGCCGGGTCCTCCGGGTAGCCGACCTTCAGCGAGGTGACGGCGTCGATCAGCTGGTTGTGGAACCGCTTCGACGTGGCAACGGAACCKACCAGGATCACGAGCGAGGCGGCGGAGCACTTCTGGCCGGCGTGGCCGAACGCGGAGTAGGCCACGTCCTTGGCCGCAAGGTCCAGGTCCGCGCTCGGGGTGACGATGATGGCGTTCTTGCCGCTGGTCTCGGCCAGGAGCGGCAGGTCCTTGCGGAAGGACCGGAACAGCTCGGCGGTCTCGTAGCCGCCGGTCAGGATGACGCGGTCCACGGCCGGGTGCGAGATCAGCTGCCGGCCGAGTTCCCGCTCGCCCAGCTGCACCATGGTCAGGACGTCCCGCGGGACACCGGCCTCCCACAGAGCCTCGATCATCACGGCACCGCTGCGGCGGGCCTGCTTGGCGGCCTTGATCACGACGGCGGATCCGGCGGCGAGGGCGGCCAGGGTGGAGCCGGCCGGGATGGCGACCGGGAAGTTCCACGGCGGGGTCACKACGGTKAGCTTGGACGGGACGAAGGTGGCGCCGTCGACGTCGTCGAGCTTGCGGGCCGATTCGGCGTAGTAGTGCGCGAAGTCGACGGCCTCGCTGACCTCGGGGTCGCCCTGGTCGATCGTCTTGCCGGTCTCGGATGCCATGACCTCGAGGAGGTCGGCGCGGCGGGCCTCGAGKACGTCGCCGGCCCGGTGCAGKACTTCGGCGCGCTCGGCGCCGGAGAGCGCGCCCCAGGCCTTGCCCTTTTCGACGGCGGTGGCKATGACCGCGTTCAGGGTGGCCTCGTCGTTGATCGTGGCGGCCTCGACGGCGGCGTTGCCCAGCGTGGAACTTGCCACGCGGCCCAGGATGGCGCGGCCCCAGTCGCGGTTGGCGGGCAGCGAGGGATCGGTGTCCGGGGTGTTCTCGAACGCATCGTGCGGCAGCGGCTCGGCCGGGAGGGCGCGGTTCTGCCGGCGGTTCGGCGGCGGAACCTCGTCGTCGAGCTTGGCAAGGGAGGCGAGGAAGCGCTGCTTCTCACGCTCGAACAGGGATTCGTTTTCGCTGAGTTCGAAGACGGCGGACATGAAGTTGTCCTGGCTGGCGCCCTCTTCGAGGCGGCGGATCAGGTAAKCGATCGCGACGTCGAACTCGGCCGGGTGGACCACGGGGGTGTAGAGCAGGAGCGAGCCAACGTCCTTCTTGACGGCTTCCGCCTGGCCCTGCGCCATGCCGAGCAGCATCTCGAACTCGATACTCTGCTCTGCGGTATCCGCGATGCCGCGCTGCTTGGCCAGCAGCCAGGCGAAGGCGATATCGAAGAGGTTGTGGCCGGCGACGCCGATCCGGATGTTGCGGATCCGGTCCGGGTGCAGCGAGTAGTTGATGACGCGCTTGTAGTTCGTGTCCGAATCCTGCTTGGTGTTCCAGGTGGCGAGCGGCCAGTCGTGCAGGGAGGCTTCCACCTGCTCCATCGGCAGGTTGGCACCCTTGACGACGCGGACCTTGATCGCGGCGCCACCCTCGGCGCGGCGGGCTGCCGCCCAGTCCTGCAGGCGGATCATGGCGGCAACGGCGTCGGGCAGGTAGGCCTGGAGCACGATGCCGGCCTCGAGGTTCTTGAACTCGGGCTTGTCCAGGATCCGGGTGAAGACCGCGATGGTCATGTCCAGGTCCTTGTATTCCTCCATGTCCAGATTGATGAACTTGGCCTTCTGTCCGCCGGCGGCAAACGACGCCGCGCGGGTGAAGAGCGGGGTCAGCTTCTCCACGACGTGCTCCACGGCCTCATCGAACGCCCACGCGGAGTGCGGGGCCACCGTGGAGGAGACCTTGATCGAGACGTAATCGACGTCCGGGCGGGACAGCAGGGCATGAGTGCCCTCGAGCCGGCGGGAAGCCTCGTGTTCGCCGAGGACCGCTTCGCCGAGGAGGTTGACGTTGAGCTTGATGCCGTCCCTGCGAATCTTGGCGATGGCCGGGCCGAGCTTGGCGTCCGTGGCGTCGACGATGAGGTGGCCGACCATTTCACGGAGCACGCGACGGGCCACMGGGATGACCACCTGGGGCAGGACCGGGGCCATGGTGCCGCCGAGGCGGACGGCGCTGCGCATGTACCAGGGCAGGAACGCCGGGACCTTGGGGGCCAGGGCTGCGAGGTTGCGGGCGGCGACCTGCAGGTCTTCCGGACGGACGACGCCGTCGACGAATCCGACCGTGMAGTCCAGGCCGTTCGGGTCTTTCAGGACTCCGGCGAGCTGCTCGGCCGAGGCGTCGACGGGAACCTTGGCGGCTTCGGTGAGCCAGTGGCGCACCAGCGCGATGGTGTCCTCGGCCAGGGCTGCGGCTTCAAGGACCGTCGAGCCTTCCGAAACAGCGGCGTGCGCGGCTTCGTTGCCCGCGGCGTTGCTGGTGGTCGCGCCGGACTCAGTGGAGATGTTGGTCATGGCTGAAACTCGTTCTTTCTCAAAATGTGGACCTCTTATGAATCAGTATGCGACCGGATTTTCATAAGATAAAGCGATGTTTTCTGAGCAATAMCAGTTAGAAAAACCGAACCTTAAAACCCTGTTGCGCTATCACTTATGGCCCTTAAGACCTGGGGATGGGAGYCATAAGTGATAGCGCAACGGGAGGTGGGGCGGCTACGCCAGRGGGCGGTGCATCTCCACGATTTCTTCGTGCCGAGGGCTGTCCGGGTTCATTAGCGAGTTCTTGCGGCCGTAGGTGAAGTAGATGATCAGGCCGACCACGAGCCAGACGCCGAACCGCAGCCAGGTCTCCCAGTGCAGCTGGAACATCAGGAACAGCGAGGCGAACACGCCGAACGCTGGAACGAAGGGCATCAGCGGCAGGCGGAAGGTCCGTKGGGCCTCAGGCTTCCTGTAGCGGAACACGATCACCGATGTGCAGACGACGACGAACGCGGCCAGAATGCCGATGTTGGTCAGGTCCGCCACGGCCTTGATCGGGAGGATGCCGGCCAGGATGGCGGAGGCGGCGCCGGCGATCCAGGTCACACGCTGCGGCGTGCCGTGCCGGTCCGTCTTGGCGAACCAGCCCGGCAGGAGGCCGTCGCGGCTCATCGAGAACCAGACGCGGGTGACGCCGAGGAGGAAGGTCAGCATTACGGTGAGGATGGACAGGACCKCGAACACGGAGATGATCGTTGCGATCACCGGCAGTCCGACGCTGTTGAAGGCGGAGGCGAAGCCGGCCTTGGGGTCGATTTCCGTGTAGTGCTGCATTCCGGTGAGCACCAGGGTGGCGGCGACGTAGAGCAGCATGGCGATGATCAGCGAGTAGATGATCGCCTTCGGCATGTGCTTCTTGCCGTCCGTAGCCTCCTCCGCCGCGGTGCTCATGGCGTCGTAGCCGAACACGGCGAAGAACACGGTGGCGGAGCCGGCCACCACGGGGCCGAAGCCGCTGGGCATGAAGGGGTCGTAGTTTTTGGTGTTGATGTAGAAAATGCCCAGGCCGATGATGAACAGGATCAGGACCACCTTGATGGCTACGGCTACCAGCTCGAAGCGCCCAAAGGTCTTCGTCCCGCGGGAGAGGATCCAGGTCACCAGCAGGCAGACGAGGATGGCGGGAAGGTTGATAATGCCGCCCGTTCCCTCATCCGGCGTCGCTGTCATCCAGGCGGGCATATGGATGCCAATGCCGGACAGGAAGGCATCGAAGTAGCCCGAGATGCCGATGGCCACCACGGCCACGATCGCGATGTACTCCAGCAGCAGGTCCCACCCGATGAACCAGCCGATCACCTCGCCGAGGGCAACGTAGCCGTAGGTATATGCCGAGCCGGCGCGCGGGATCATGCCGGCGAATTCGGCGTAGGACAGTGCCGCGGCAGCGGATGCCAGTCCCGCGATCAGGAACGATACGAGCACCGCCGGGCCGACGCCGGGCTCGCTCGCACTGCCGTGGGCCACAAGGCCCGCCAGCGAGAAGATGCCGACGCCGATAATACCGCCGACGCCGATGGCCGTCAGCTGCCAGAGCCCCAGGCTCCTGTGCAATCCGCTGTGTTTGTTTTCTTCTTCAATGTCGTCGATGGGCTTGCGCCGCATGATCGACCGCGCCAAATCTTGTGTAGCCACCAGGGCCTCCTAATTTAGGTGTGATGCCCATCAATCCACCCTGTGATGGGGGTAACCGAGCGACAACAGTATGCAAGCCCGATTGCATTAGATAAAGTGAATTCTCTTAACTAATAACCATTAGAATTCCCAAAGGATTACCGATGCTCGACGTCCGGCGTTTGCGACTGCTGCGCGAACTGAAGATCCGGGGCACACTGGCCGAAGTGGCCGAAGCGCTCCAGTACAGCCCATCGTCAGTTTCCCAGCAACTGGCCCTCCTTGAGAAGGAGGCCGGGGTGGAACTCCTCCGGAAAACCGGCCGCCGGGTGCAGCTAACCCCCCAGGCCGAAGTCCTCGTAGCCCATACGTCCCAGCTTCTGGAGACCCTGGAGCAGGCCGAGGCGGACCTGGCAGCGTCCCTGACCACGGTCACCGGCACCGTGYGGATCGCCGTGTTCCAGTCCGCCGCACTGGCCCTCATGCCGGGCACCCTGACCCGGATGACCTCCAGCTACCCGGAGGTCAGGGTAGAGATGACCCAGCGGGAACCGGAGACGGCCCTCCACGAGACGTGGGCTCGCGACTTCGACCTCGTGATCGCCGAACAGTATCCGGGCCACGCCGCCCCACACTACGCCGAACTGGACCGCGTGGCCCTGACCAAGGACGCCATTCGGCTGGCCGTTCCGCCCTCCTCGCCGGGGCGCACCGCCATCAGGACGCTGGCGGATACCGCGGGGCTGCCCTGGGTGATGGAACCCCGCGGGGCGGCCTCCCGGCACTGGGCCGAGCAGGCGTGCCGGAGCGCCGGATTTGAGCCCGATGTCCGMTTCGAAACCGCCGACCTGCAGGCCCAGATCCGGCTGATCGAATCCGGAAATGCGGTGGCCCTGATGCCGGACCTCGTGTGGACCGGCCGCGGCACCAGCGCRCAGCTCCTGGACCTGCCAGGGAATCCGCACCGCACGGTGTTCACCTCGGTGCGGCGCTCCAGCGCCAAACGGCCGGCCCTGCTCGCCGCACGGGAAATCCTGGCGGCGACGGCGGCATCCATCGTTCCGGCGGCGGCCGCCGGCACGCTGGACCCGGMCCCGGCGGACCGGCCTGCCTGACCGGAGGGGTGTGCAGTGGGCCACAGCGCCGGCGTCGGCCCCGCGTTAGACTGGTKACGTTATGAATCGCACAATGTTCAAATCCAAGATCCACCGCGCGACGGTCACGCACGCGGACCTTCACTATGTCGGTTCCGTCACCGTGGACCTGGATCTGCTGGAGGCCGCCGACATCCTCCCCGGTGAGCTCGTGGCGATCGTGGACGTCACCAACGGCGCCCGGCTCGAGACCTACACGATTGCCGGCGAACGAGGGTCCGGAGTGATCGGCATAAACGGCGCCGCCGCCCACCTGATGCATGAGAACGACATCGTCATCCTCATCACCTACGCCCAGATGACCACGGACGAGGCAAAGGCGTACAACCCCAAGGTGGTCCACGTGGATCAGGACAACAAGATTGTCCAGATCGGCAACGACCCCGCAGAGGGCATGACGCCGGGMCTCCTGCGCCCGCCGCACTCGCTGAACAACGCAGCGCTGAACTAAGAATCGCCGCCTTCGGGCGTAATAGGGCGGTCCGCAGAATAAAGCTGATTACTCTGGAACGGTGACCTTCGCCCGCCGCTCTTCCGCCCCGCCGCGGAGGGCCGCGTGCTAGGGGTTCTGGCAGGCTTCTTCGTCGTCTGGTCCATCATCCTGGTCGGCATGTTCGTAGGCCGGCGCAACATCCTGGGCGAGAACGCCCGCTCCGTCCTCAGCGCCCTGACCTTCTTTGTCGCGAGCCCCGCCCTGCTCTTCGAGACGCTCAGCAAGGCGAAACTGCACGACGTCTTTGCCGCACCGCTGCTCGTGACGGCAGTTGGAGCCCTGACGACGGCGGTGCTGTTCTTTGGCATTGTGCGCTTCGCGCTCAAACGCCCGGTCCCGGAAGCCCTCATCTCCTCCATGAGCGCGTCGCTGGCCAACTCCGCCAACCTCGGCATTCCCATCGCCGTCTTCGTGCTCGGAGACGCGAGCTACGTGGCGCCCCTGCTCATCTTCCAGCTGGCCTTTTTCACCCCCATGTTCCTCATGGCGCTGGATGCCACCACCAGCTCGCACCGCACCACGCCGCTGACGTTCCTGCTCATGATCCTGCGGAACCCGATGATCGTGGGGTCCGCGCTGGGCCTCGTGGTGGCCGGGGCCGGCTGGCAGGTGCCGCCGCTGCTCATGGAGCCCATCCACCTGATCGGCGGTGCCGCCATCCCGGCCATGCTGATCGCGTTCGGCATGAGCCTGAACGGATCCCGGCCGTTGCATCCGGCCACCGGGCGCCGACTGGACACCCTATTGGCGAGCTTCTTCAAGCTCGTTGTCCACCCGCTGGTGGCCTACCTGTTTGCCCGCTTTGCCCTCGGCATGCAGGAGCAGGCATTGTTCGCCGCCGTCGTCACGGCAGCCCTGCCCACGGCGCAAAACGTGTTTGTCGCGGCCAGCCGTTACCGCACCGGCGTCACGGTAGCAAAAGACACGGTGCTGATCACTACCGTAGTAGCTGTGCCGGCCATGATCGGCGTGGCCCTGCTGCTGGCCTGACCCGCCTGGTCTTGCCCGGCTGGGCGAGCCGGCACCAATCACCGAGGAGGACCCTTGAATACAACCCTGGACACGGTCGTCATCGGCGGCGGCGCGATGGGCTCCGCCACCGCCTGGGCGCTGGCCCGGCGCGGCCGGGATGTGACCTTGCTGGAGCAGTTCGGGCCCGGCCACCGCAACGGCGCCTCCCACGGCACCACCCGGAACTTCAACCCCGGCTACGCGGATCCGGACTACGTCGCCATGCTGGCCGAGTCCGTGCGGCTGTGGAACGAGCTCGAAGCGGACAGCGGCGAGCGCCTGCTGGCCCGGACCGGCGTCGTGAACCACGGCCCCGATCCGCGGCTGCCCGAGATCCGGAGCGCCCTGCTCGCCGCCGGGCTCCGCGCGGAGTTCCTCACCGTCGAGGATGCCGCAGAGCGCTGGCGGGGCATCMGGTTCGACCAGCGTGTCCTGCACATGGCGGATGGCGGCCAGCTGAACCCGGACGCCGCGTTGCCGGCGATGCAGCGCCTCGCCGCCGGCCTCGGCGCCGAGATCCGCCATCACGTGAAGGTCCTGGAGCTGAAAGTGCTCGACGACGGCGTCCGGCTCACGCTCGAGTCCGGCGGCGTGACGGAGGTGCTTTCCGCGCGGCAGGCCGTGGTCACCGCCGGCGGCTGGACCACCAAGTTGCTCGCCGGTGTGGCCCCCGTGCCCCGGCTGACCGTCACCCAGGAGCAGCCCGCGCATTTCGCCGTCACGGATCCCKGCGCCCAGTGGCCGGGGTTMAACCATATGCCCGGCCACGGGGATGGCTACCGGTACTGGCGTTCGCCGGTTTACGGCATGCACACGCCGGGCGAGGGCATCAAGGCCGGATGGCACGGGGCGGGTCCCGTGGTGGACCCGGACAACCGGTCCTTCGCGGCGGAGCCCGAACAGCGGGCGGCCCTGCAGCGGTATGCCCGGGAGTGGCTGCCCGGGGTCGACGCCGACGCCCTCGCCGACGTCAGTTGCACCTACACGACTACCGTGGATGAGAACTTTGTCCTGGACAGGATCGGCCCGGTGGTCATTGGCGCCGGCTTCTCCGGCCACGGGTTCAAGTTCACGACGTCCGTCGGCCGGATCCTGGCCGACCTCGCGACCGGMGACGGCGGCGCGCCGGCCATCTTCTCGGCATCCCGGCCGCGGGTGCGCTGACTCCAGCGGGGGCGAATCGACGTTCTGCCCGGCCCTGCACGAAGCAACGCCCGGTGMGCCGGTAGGCTGGGACCGGTCTTGAACAGCCCCGCGG
>NZ_JBFTHK010000135.1:0-11853 GCF_056394205.1 Arthrobacter sp. 10T413_2
GGCGCCCCACACTGTGGGGCGCCTCTTACGTGAGGTGTGTCAGGGGGTCCTGCGCTCTTMTTMCGGTTCGTGCTCCTCGATGAACTCCTCCACGACGTCCGTGCCGTACTTCTCGGCCTGCCGCCTGGCGATGGCGCCCCGGATGACTTCGATGGCGATCGGGATCACGGAGACCAGCACGATGGCGATGAAGATGATGTCGAGGTTGTCCTTGACCCACGGCACCTTGTCTCCGAGCAGGTAGCCGAGGAGGGTGACGCCGCCGCCCCACAGCACCGCGCCGATCACGTTGTAGGTGAAGAATTTGCGCTTGCTCATCTGCGCGACGCCCACGATCACCGGGACGAACGTGCGGATAATCGGGACGAAGCGGGCCAGGATCAGGGCCTTGCCCCCGTGCTTTTCGAAGAAGGCGTGCGCGTTTTCCACGTTTTCACGCTTGAACAGCTTGGAATTGGGCTTGTTGAACAGKGAGGGACCCGCAGTGGCCCCGATCAGGTAGCCCACCTGGTTGCCGATGATCGCCGCGACGATGATGAGCGCCGTCAGGACCCAGATGTTCACCTGGATGGTGCCGGTCGCCACGAGCAGCCCGGCCGTGAACAGCATGGAGTCGCCGGGCAGGAAGAAGCCGATCAGCAACCCGGTTTCGGCAAAGATGATGCCGCAGACCAGCAGGACCACCCACGGTGCAAAGGCCGGATTCGCCAGGAAGACCTGCGGGTTCAGCCAGTCGGGGAGGAAGGAGGCCAGATGTGGCTGCACCGGGCCGGCGCCGCCAAGGGCGGACACGGCAAAGTCGCTCATAGCTAAAAGGTTCACCCGTTAAGGGTACTTGACGGCCACCGGCCGGCCCCTGCAGCACTGCGGGGGCCGACCGCGCACGTGCGGAGGTCCCGCCGTCGGGCGGTAAAGTTGAGCCGTGGGTTTGGACTTTACGGCGATCGACTTTGAGACCGCGAACGGCTTCCGCGGTTCACCGTGCGCCGTTGGCCTGAGCAAGGTCCGCGACGGCGTCGTTGTTGAGGAGGCCTCCTGGCTTATGCGGCCGCCGGAAAACCACGACACCTTCGACCACCACAACGTCCGGATCCACGGCATCCGCCCGGACCAGGTGGCCGGCCTGCCGCGCTTCGGGGAGCTGTTCCCGGAGATCGGGGCGTTCATCGGCGGGGATGTGCTGGCGGCCCACAACGCGGCGTTCGATCTCGGCGTGATCCGCTCGGGCCTGGAGGTGTCCGGACTGCCCGGGCCCGCCTACGACTACGTCTGCACGGTGGTGCTGTCCCGGCGCTGCTACTCGCTGGTCTCCAATTCGCTGCCTTACGCGGCCGAGKAAGCCGGCGTGCCCCTGGTCAACCACCATGATGCGGCCGAGGACGCCCGCGCGTGTGCGGGCATCCTGATCGACATCGCCGCCCGCAACGGGGCGGCGAGCATTGCCGAACTCTACCTGTCCCTGGGCATGGCGGTCTCGCATCAGCCGGCCTTCGACCCCCGGCACGACCCTTTGTCCAAGGCCACCCTGGCCGCACTGGAGGCGCTCGCCGGGGGAAGCGCCGGGGGAAATGTTGGGGCGCCGTCGGGCCGCCGGTTCGTTGCCGGCTGGCCGGAGGAAGGTCCCAACCCGGAACCCAATCCCGGCGCCAGCCCCGACCACCCGTTGTTCGGCCAGACCGTCGTGTTCACCGGCGAGCTGGCGATTCCCCGGCCCGAAGCCAAAATCCGCTCCGCCGAGCTCGGCGCCCGGCCCGAAAGCCGGGTCACGGCCCGCACCACCGTCCTGGTGGTGGGCGACGGCTTCGTGGCCGCGGACCTGCGCTCCGGCCGGATCACCGGAAAGGCCCGTCGCGTCCTGGAACTGCACGAACGCGGGCAGCGGATCGAAGTCCTGTCCGAGGGGGAATTCCTCCAGATGGTCGGCGGACACGTGGCCGCCGCCACCGCCTGAACCGGACAGCCCGGGGCCCGGATATCCCTGCCGGCCTGGGCCGGCATGAACCTGCCGGCAGTCACATGGCGCAACAATCATTCCTTCTGTGGCGCGCACGCTCGTAGCCTTGGCGGATGAGCAAACTGATGGATGCACAGACTCCCGACGCTCGGTCGAAATCAGTGGCGTCGAAGCGCGGAATTGACTGGGGCAAGGTGTTCGCGTTCCCGAACCCGGTGAACGAGTACTCCGCCCGCATCACCGCGGCACTGGTCGTGGTGCTCTCCGCCGCGACCCTGCTGACCGGTTTCGGCTGGGGGCTCGCCATCATCGCGGCGGGGTTCTGGCTGCGCGTGCTGTTCGGTCCGCGGATCTCGCCGCTGGCGCGGCTMTCGGTCAAGGTCATCACGCCCTGGCTCGGCCGCACACGGCTTGTTGCCGGCCCGCCCAAGCGGTTCGCGCAGGGCATCGGAGCCGCCGTGTCGACGGCCGCCGCGCTGCTGCTGGCCGCCGGCCTCGCGCCGGCCGCATGGGTCCTGCTGGCTGTGCTGATCGCCGCCGCGTCCCTGGAAGCATTCGCCGGGTTCTGCCTCGGCTGCACCATCTTCGGATTCCTGCAGCGCCGCGGGGTCATCCCCGAGGACGTCTGCGAGGCCTGCAACAACATCTCGCTCCGGCGCGCCTAAATCCCGCCGCCAGCGATCCGGCGCGCCAATGATCCGACGAGTCTGCCTCGGACATGTTMTCGTGAGGCTCTGAMGATTGGACATAGTGGCAATATGTCCAGTCCTCGCCACCGCGAATGCGCATGTCACGAGCTGCTGCGGCCAGGGATGGACATGTCGCTCGCGGTGGGACGCGACTGGGCATGTCCTGGGAACACAGCAGTGGCGGATGGACATGCCGCTCGCAGTGATGCACGACTGGGCATGTCCGGAGGGATGCGGCAACCCGGAATGGACATGCCCGTTGCGGCGAGGCAAAACTGGGCATGTCCCGCGGAGAAGCCAGCCCAGGTGACGGCAGATGGACGGTCCCGCGCTGCACGAATACCGAAGACCTGACGCCAAGCGCACAGGTTGGCGGCGACGCTACGTGCCGGTGACGGCCGCCAGCCGTGACGCCATGCCCCGGATGACCTCCGGTGCCTCCAGGGCCGCCAGCCAGCCGGGCGGAAGGCACTGCTCGCCGTAGTACGCCCCYAGGATGTTCCCCGCGATCGACGCCGTCGAGTCGCTGTCCCCGCTGTGGTTCACCGCGACGGCGATGGCCGCGCGGAAGTGGGCCTCGGCGCGCTCCTCGGCGGCACCGGCCGCCGTCGTTGTTTCCGTCCCGGTTCCCGGGGCGGTGGACAGCACGGCGTAGAGCGCGACGGCGAGGGCTTCCTCTGCCACCCAGCCCTCGCCGAGTTCGCGGACCAGGTCCTCGGGGCTGAGTCTGTCCCCGGACCCCGGCCTGTCCCCGGCCAGCTGCAGGGCCGCCTCCAGCCGGGACACCACATCGGCGTCCGGGTCTTCGCCCTTGCGCAGGACGCCGCCGCGCAGCTGCCCGAGGGCCGATTCCGCGGCTTCGCGCAGTMCGCGTCCTGTGGCCAGGGCATGGATGACCAGGCTGAACACTCCGGCGCTCTGCCGTGCCGCGGGGTGACCGTGGGTCAGCGACGCGGCGTCGGAGCTGAGCTTGTAGACCGTCCCGGGCTCGAGGTGGGGGATCAGACCGAACGGCGCCGAACGCATCACGGTGCCGCAGCCCTTCGACTCGGGGTTGACCGGGCGCTGCACGGTCCCCATCTCGCCCGTGGCGAGTCCGMTCAGGCACTCGTTGCCGGGCGCCCGGCGGTTCTTCAGAACGTCCTGGCCGTCGATCCAGCGCGGCGGCTGGACCGGKGCCGACGCCGGCACGGCGACCCCTTGGGTGCCCAGCCAGCGCAGGTACGCGAGCCACAGGCACGCGTTGATGTCCGCCGACACGCCGTCGTTCGCCCATTCGAGCGCCTCGAGGAGGCCGTCCGCCGTGTACAGCGTCATTTGAGTGTCGTCCGAAAACGGGCTGGCGGCGTCGAGAGCGGAAAAGTCCTGCAGGCCCGCGGGGCCGAACCGGGCGCGGATTGCGGAAATGCTGTCGAACTCGACGGCGTAGCCCAGCGAATCGCCGAGCGCGCCGCCCAGCAGGCAGCCGTGAATGCGCGAGCCGTGGGCAGGGGCCGCGGAATGTGACAGGCCGGGTGCTGGGGCTGGTGCGGGCGTGGTCCCGGGCTCGGTGCTCATGTCTTCAAATTTACCCGGCGCCGCGCGCACTACCCAATGAACGCCGGTAGGGTGCTGTTAGGACCCGTCCAGCGGTCGGGCGAAGCAACCGCCGGTGGTGCCGTCGCCAGGCCAGACACGACAATCAGGCCAGACAGGACAACCAGAGGATACGAATGCGCGAACCGACGTGGCGGAAGACCGGAACTACGCCCGATTACAGATTCTCCCTGGCCAACGAGCGGACGTTCCTGGCCTGGATCCGCACGTCCCTGGCCCTGATTGCCGGGGCCTTGGCGATTGACCAACTGGCCCCGGAAATTGCGCCCGCACCGGTGCGGATCGTGCTGTGCGTCATCCTCGCGTTCCTGGGCGCCGGCCTGGCCGCCTTGTCCTACCAGCGGTGGGGACTCATGGAGGCGGCCATGCGGAACAACCGCGAGCTGCCATTCTCMGGGCTGATGCTGGTGATGACCATCGGCGTCGCGGCCGCGGCCCTAGTGTTTGCCGCCCTGATCCTGCTGGCGCGGTGAACCCCGAAGAGGCCCGGGATCCCGGGCTGCAGCCCGAGCGGACGTCCCTGGCCTGGCGCCGGACCCTGCTGGCCCTGATAGTGGCGGACCTGCTGATCTGGCGCAGCTGGGCGCTCGCGGCGTCMCGGGGCGGTCCTTCGGGGCGTGTTGATTACCTGGGGGTCTGCGCATTCGTCGCCATGGCCGCCACCCTGGTCCTGGCCACGTGCGTGCTGGTCCGCGGACACGAACTCCGGCGGTCCACTGCCGCGCCCACAGCAACGCTGCTGCGCTGGGCCGCCGCCGCCGTCATGGCCCTCGCGTCCAGCGCCGTGGCCGCGGTAGCGCTGGGGCACTAAGCCGCAACCCAGCGAACATCCAGATTCCGCTGGCAGACTGCTGGCGAAGCTATTCTCCGGGCGGGCCGATGCCGTACCCGGACCATGACCCGGCGGCGGGCCAGCGACGGCGCAATTGCAGCCCCCGGGGCGCACCGCCACCAGCAAAGGAAGTCCTGACCATGACCCTGCCTGTGCCAGCCCACGACACCGTCGGCATCCAGCCGCCAGCCGCYAGCGACGATGCGCCCCGGCCGGCACTCCTGGCCCGGCTGTCCGCCGAGGCGTTCGGGACCCTGATCGTCGTGGTCGCAGGTCTGGGCGTGCCGCTGTTCACCATTCCGCAGTCGAACCCGCTGCCCGCCGCACTTGCCGCCGGCGTGGCCCTGACGGCGGCGATGCTGGCCGTCGGCTACATCTCGGGCGGCCATTTCAACCCCGCCGTMACCCTCGGTAACGTCATCGCGGGCCGGATTAGGCTGGCCGACGCCGCCGCGTACATCGGCGCCCAGCTCGTGGGTGCCGTGCTCGGCGCCGTCGCCCTGTTCGGCGTCCTGCGTACGGTGCCGAAGATTGACGACAGCCAGGCCGCGTTTGCCACCGTGACGGCCGGTTTCGGCGAGCATTCGATCATCCAGGTCCCCATGGCCGGCGTCCTGCTCGTGGAGGTGCTCGGCACGGCCCTCCTCGTGGCAGTCTTCCTCGCCACGACGGCCGGCCGGAACCCCGCCAAGGCGGCGGCCCCGTTCGCGGTCGGCCTGACGACGGCGATGCTCCTGCAGTTTGGGCAGGCGATCGGCAATGTTCCGTTCAACCCGGCCCGCGCCACGGCCTCGGCCATTTTCAGCGGTCCGGATGCGTTGGGGCAGCTGTGGCTGTTCTGGGTAGCGCCCGTGGTGGGTGCGGCCATCGCCGGACTTGTTTTCCGCGGCTTTGCCCAGTCGACGGCCCCGGCAGCTCCCCGGCCGGACGCCCGTCCCGCGCGGCCCGTGCGCGGCAAGTCCGCCGGTAAGGCCACCGCCGGCAAGGCTGTCCCGGAGCTCGGGAATGCAGAGCTTGATGAGGCAGAGCCGGCGAATGCTGAGATGGGCAACGCAGAGCTGGCCGACGCACGGCCGGCCGGCGCCGCCCGCGCCGGGGACGACGAGGCCCGCAGCTTCTTCGACCGCACGGGCCGCGAGTAACCGCCGTCACCCGTGCGGGGTGGTGGCGCAAGAGTGTCGGCCCCAGCCGATACCGTAGGAATATGCGGTTACTGCACACCTCCGACTGGCACCTGGGCCGGTCCTTCCACGGCGTCGGCATGCTGGATGCCCAGCGCGACTTCATCGATCAGCTTGTGACCTTCGTCCGGGACGAGGCAGTGGATGTCGTCCTCATCGCCGGGGATGTCTATGACCGCGCGCTGCCGGGTGTCGACGTCGTCGGCCTGCTCGATGACGCCCTGGTGCGCCTCACCGGAGCCGGCGCCCAAGTTGTCCTCACGAGCGGCAACCACGACTCCGCCATCCGGCTGGGATTCGCCTCACGGCTGCTTGAGCGCGGGGGAGTGCACCTGCGCACGCGGCTGAACGAACTGGACCAGCCCGTGCTCCTTCCGCTCGGCGATGCCGCAGCGGCCGACGCCGCCGGTGGGGATACAGGTGGGGATACAGCGGACCAAACAGGGCCGGTGCTGGCGATTTACGGAATCCCGTGGCTTGAGCCCCGGCTTGTAGCTGAACAGCTGGGCGTCGAGACCGCAAGCCATTTTGAGGTMACACGCGCCGCCACCGAACGGATCCGGGCAGACGTGAGCCGCCGGAGCGAGACCCGGACCGTCCATTCGGTGGTCCTGGCACACACCTTTGCCAGCGGAGGCATCAGCTCTGACAGCGAACGGGATCTGAGCATCGGCGGCGTGGGCGCTGTCCCGCTGGATCTCTTCGACGGMTTTGGCTACACAGCCCTGGGCCACCTGCACGGCCGGCAGGAACTCTCGACGGCGGTGCGCTACTCCGGCTCGCCGCTGGCTTACTCCTTCTCCGAAGCGAAGCACAAGAAGGGCGGCTGGCTCGTCGAGGTCGACGCCGAAGGAATCGGCGGGGTGCGCGAAGTGCTGTGGGACGCGCCCCGGGCCCTCGCCGTGCTGCGCGGGAAGATCGAGGACCTCCTGGCGTCGGAGGAATTCGCGTGGGCGGAGGGCGCCTATTGCCAGATCACGCTGACCGACGCCGCGCGCCCCGCGCAGGCGATGGACCGGCTGCGGGCAMGGTTCCCCGACACCCTGGTCCTCGGGTTCGATCCCGACGGCCCCGGCGCGGCGCCGAAGGCCAGTTACAGCAGCCGGCTGGCCGAGGCCGACGACGACCTCTCCGTCTGCTGCGGATTCCTCGACCACGTCCGCGGCAGGCCCGCGTCCGACGCCGAAGCAAAGGTTCTCTCCGAGGCCCTCGAAGCCGTGCGCCTGGAAGGGGTGTCCCTGTGAGGATCCACCGCCTTGAGATTTCCGCCTTCGGCCCGTTCGCCGGCACGGAGCGGATMGATTTCGACCGGCTCAGCGCGCACGGGCTGTTCCTGCTCAACGGCGCCACCGGTGCCGGAAAAACCAGCGTCCTGGACGCCATCTGCTTTGCCCTGTACGGCTCGGTTCMCGGTGCCCGGCAGGACGGGAAGCGGCTGCGGARCGACCACGCGGAAACCGCCGCCGAGCCCCGCGTCACCTGTGAGTTCTCGGCCAAGGGCCGGCACTTCGAAGTTTCCCGCTCGCCCGCCTGGGACAAGCCGAGCACCCGGGGCAAAAACGGGTTTACGGTCCAGCAGGCCAACACGCTGCTGCGCGAACGCGTCGACGGCGTGTGGGTGGAGAAATCCGGCCGGAATGACGAGGCCGKAGCCGAGATCGCCGACGTCCTGGGCATGAACCGGGAACAGTTCACACGCGTGGTCATGCTGCCGCAGGGCGACTTCGCGGCCTTCCTGCGGTCCAAGGCATCCGAACGGCTGGAGCTGCTGCAGAGCCTCTTCGGGACCCAGCGCTTCGAGGCCGTGGAGCAGGAACTGTCCCGGCAGGCGCAGACCGCGAAGGCGGAGGTGGCAAGCCTCACCACGAGGCTCGACCTGCTGCTGGCCCAGGCCGAGTCCGAAACCGCGGCACTCGACCTCGACCCGGCCGATGCCCCCGGCCGGGACGCCCCCGATTCCCTCCTGGGCTGGCTGGACGACGCGGCGGCTGCCGCCGCGACCGGGCGCCGGACCGCGGCCGCAGCAGCCGGGCAACAAGCCGCGGACCAGGCCTCACTGCTGGAAGCAGCCACCGCGCGGGCTAGCCGCCACGCCAAACTTGCCGCCGCGGAACGACGTCGGAATGATGCCGACGMCGCCGCACCCGCCCTGGCGGAACAAGCCATCACGCTGGGCCTGCACCGGAAAGCCGAAGTGCTCGGCGGCCAGCTACGGGCCGTCGAAAGTGCCCGGGCCGCCGCGGACCTGGCGGGAACGGCCCTGCTGGAGGCCGCGCGGCAGTTGCGGGCCGCGGCCGGCACCGACCCCGAGCTCGCCGGGCTGGACCTCGTCGACGCCGGGGAGGACACCGGCCGCGAGCCCGAAGCCTTCGACAGCGCAACCGTCCGGAACGTCCTCGGACAGCTGCGGTCACTGCGCGCCGTGCTCACCGAACGCCTGCCCGACGAATCCCGGCTTACGGGGCTCACGGACCGCGGCAGCCGGCTGCGCCTGCAACTGACGGCCCTGGAAACACAGCAGCGGACCGGCGCCGCGGCCCTGGACGCCTTGCGCACTGAATCGGAGGCGCTGCTCACCGGAATCGTCCCCCTTGAGGAGCTCGCCGCCGAAGCCCAGCTCCGCGCCAAGGAGGCCACGGCGGCGKACGAACTCGTGGCGATTGTCGGCCGCTACCTCACTGCGGAAGCCGCGTCCTCGGCAATCGCGGAACGTCACGCAGCGGCCCGGAACGACCACCAGGATCTGAGGCAGCACTGGCTCGACCTCCGCGAACAACGGCTCACCAACGCCGCCGCCGAGCTCGCCGCCCAACTCCTCGCCGGAGTGCCGTGCCCGGTCTGCGGCAGCCCGGAGCACCCGGAGCCGGCCCCGGCCGCGGCCTCTGCACTGGCCGTMGCGGAGGCCGAGAAGGCCGCACAGCAAGGCAGCGACGACGCAGAAGCGGCGCTGGCCGCCCTCGGGCGCGAACTCGCCGCGGCCCGGCAGGACGTCGCCGTGCTGGCGGCCCAGGGCGGCAGCACGCCTCCCGAGGAAGCCCGTGCCGATGCAGCACTTGCCCGTGAACGGGCCGACGATGCCGCCCGCGCGGCCACGGACCTTGCCGCCGGCCGGGCCCGGCTGGCAGAACTCGAGACGGCAATCGCCTCGGCAGTGCGGGCGAAGGCCGAGGCCGCCTCCGGCATCGCCCAAACGCAGTCCACGATCGCCGAAGTCGACGAACAGGCAGAAGTTCTCGAGCATGCCCTGGACAAGTTGCGCGCCGGCCACGCCAGCCTTGAGGAGCGGATCGCCGCCCTCACCGGAACAACAGCGGTCCTGGAGCGGGCAGACGCCGCCCAGTCGGCCCTGGAACAGGCCGGCGCCCGCACCGCGGAGGCTCGCCGCCAGCTGGACCAGGCACTCCCGACCACGGGTTTCAGCACCGAAGCCGCGGCACGGGCCGCCCTTCTGCCGGCTCCGGAGGCGACAGGACTCGAAGCCGCCATCCGGGCGGGACAGGACGAGGCGGCGAGGATCMAGGAACTGTTCGCCGGAGAGGAGCTCGTCCTGGCCGCCGCCGAGCGGGCCGCCGGGGAGCTGGTCAGCGAGGCCGCCCTCGAAGAACTCCAGGCGGCGTCGGCCGTGGCGGAACGCCAGTCCCGGGACGCCGAGCTCGCGGCGGGCCTGGCAGAAAACTCCGTCCGGACCCTCGGGCGCATCGCCGGCGAGTATGCAGAACTTGCCGCGGCCGGCCGGGCGCCGCGGGAACGTGCCGCGCTGCTTGGCGCCGTGGCGGAGGCGGCCAGAGGCGGAGGCGACAACACCTACCGCATGAGCCTGAACAGCTACGTCCTCGCCGCCCGGCTGGAGCAGGTGGCCGTCGCCGCCTCGGAACGACTCATCGGCATGAGCGACGGCCGCTACACCCTGCAGCACACCGATGCCAAGGCCGCGCGCGGCGCCAAGTCMGGCCTCGGCCTGGAAGTGGTCGACGAGTGGACCGGCCAGCGCCGGGACACCGCCACCCTCTCCGGCGGCGAGTCCTTCATGGCTTCGCTGGCCCTGGCCCTGGGGCTGGCCGACGTCGTGCAGCACGAGTCCGGCGGCGTGGACATCGAAACCCTCTTCGTGGACGAAGGGTTCGGCAGCCTCGACGACCAGGCGCTGGAACAGGTCATGGACGCCCTCGAAGGCCTCCGKGACGGCGGCAGGGTAGTGGGGCTCGTGAGCCATGTGGCGGAAATGAAACAGCGCATTGGCACCCAGCTCCAGGTGGTCAAGGGACGCAACGGTTCCACCTTGCACATCAGCGACGACGCCCGGGCCTGACCGGGACCTGCCGTCGCGGMGCCGGGTCAGCTACCATGGACTCGTTACCGGGTCGCGCGCATCGGGAGGAGGGACGATGCGCACCATTGAACGAACCCGGAAACCATGTCCCCTTCACCGTCTTCATTGGCGTCTGCTCTTGACGCGACCCCCTCGGCCGGCMAAACCGCCCCTGCCRACACCATGCACGCACCGGCAGCTCAGACCCCGGCGCTGCCCGCCCCGGCGCCCGGCAAGGGCGGCCGCTTCGCCCGCCTGCCGCTGCTGGCCGGGCGCAGTTTCATCCCGCTGGGGCTCTTCGCGCGACTGCCGCTGGCCATGCTCACCGTCGGCACCCTCACCCTTGTCACCGMCGTCACCGGATCCTATGCCGTGGGGGGCGCCGCAGCCGGTGCGGTCGGCATCGGTTCCGCGCTGGGTGCTCCCGTCCTGGGCGTCCTCGCGGACCGGCTCGGCCAGCGCGGAGTCCTGCTGGTGTCCGCCATCGCCAATACCGCGGCCATTGTCGCCCTGATCCTCGCGGCGTACCTGATTTCCGGCGTGCAGGACCTTGCCGCTGGCGCCCCAGCGCTCGCCGCGGCCTTCGTGGCCGGGGCCAGTTGCCCGCAGGTCGGCCCGCTCGCCCGGGTCCGCTGGATGGCCCTGACATCCCGGACGTCCGGAGCCGGCCGCGCGGCCGGCGCAACCTCCGCGGACCTGGACACCGCACTGTCCTATGAGAGCACCGCGGACGAACTCATGTTCGTGCTAGGTCCCGCACTGGTCGGTGTCCTCGCCAGCCTGCTCGCGCCGTGGCTGCCGCTGGCCCTCGCTGCGGCACTGACCGTTGTCCTCGTGCCCGCCTTCGCCGTCCACCCCACGCACCATGCCGTGATCCGCACCCCGCGACGGCCGGCTGCCRGTTCCGTCCCCGGGTCGGCAGGGGAGCGGGCACAGGACGCCCCGACGCCGGCACGGCGGCTCCCGACCCTGGCCGCCGTCGCCCTTCCCGTGCTCGCGATGGTGTGCATGGGCACGTTCTTCGGCTCCACCCAGACAGCGCTGAGCTCCTTCTCCGCCAGCTTCGCCACGTCCGAGCTCGCGGGCCTGCTCTACGCCGCCATGGGACTCAGCTCTGCCGCGGCCGCCCTCACGGTCGCGTACTGGCCCCGTCGCTTCACGGTCAACGCCCGCTGGATCGCCTGCGCGGCACTCATGGCCGGCCTTGCTCCGCTGTTGCTGCTGCCCGCGACGGCGCTGCCCATGGTCCTCGTGCTGCTGGTCCTKGGCCTGCCCGTCGGTCCGCTCATGGT